>JBKPKF010000142.1:0-24229 GCA_046730995.1 Pseudomonadota bacterium | reverse complement strand
CGCTCACAGTCTGGAAGAAGCGTTGGCCGCGCTGGAGTCCGTGGGCCTGCCGGCGATCATCCGCCCGAGCTTCACGCTTGGCGGGACCGGCGGGGGCATCGCATACAACCGCGACGAGTTCGTAGCGATCGTCCGCGGCGGGATCGAGGCCAGCCCGACAGACGAGGTGCTGATCGAAGAATCGGTCCTCGGCTGGAAGGAATTTGAGATGGAGGTGGTCCGCGACCGTGCGGACAATGCCATCATCATCTGCTCGATCGAGAACATCGACCCGATGGGGGTGCATACGGGCGATTCGATCACCGTAGCGCCGGCGCTGACGCTAACCGACAAGGAATATCAGCGGATGCGGTCGGCATCGATCGCGGTGCTCCGGGAAATCGGCGTCGAAACAGGTGGTTCCAACGTCCAGTTCGCAATCGATCCCAAGACTGGCCGGATGGTCGTCATCGAGATGAACCCGCGCGTTTCGCGGAGTTCCGCGCTGGCATCCAAGGCGACCGGCTTCCCGATCGCCAAGGTCGCCGCGCGGCTGGCGGTCGGTTATACGCTGGACGAGATCGCCAACGACATCACCGGCGGCGCCACCCCAGCGAGTTTCGAGCCGACGATCGACTATGTCGTTACGAAGGTCCCGCGTTTCGCCTTCGAAAAGTTCAAGGGCGCGAATGCCTTACTGACCACTTCGATGAAGTCGGTCGGCGAGGTAATGGCGATCGGCCGAAGCTTCCACGAGAGCCTCCAGAAGGCGCTTCGCGGGCTCGAAATCGGCCTTTGCGGGCTCGACCGGGTGCGTGAGCTGGAAAATGCCGACCCGGCCCAGATCGAGAGCTTGCTAGCGCGGCCGACGCCCGACCGTCTGCTCGTGGCGGCGGAAGCGCTCCGCCAGGGCTTCACCGTCGAGCGCGTGGCCGAGATCGCCCATTTCGACCCCTGGTTCCTGGAACGGCTCCAGGAGATCGTGGAAGCCGAGGAAGAGGTGCGCATCAAGGGGCTTCCGGCCGATGCGATCGGAATGCGGCGACTGAAGGCCATGGGCTTTGCCGATGCCCGGCTCGCGCAGCTGTCGCTTCGCTCGGCGGGAATGGAGCGCGCGATGAGCGAGGCCGTCGCCGCCGGCGGCTCGGGAGTCGTGCACAGCGCGATCCGGGCGATGACAGGCGGGGTAACCGAGGCGGAAGTCCACGATCATCGGCTGAGACTTGGGGTCCGGCCGGTCTTCAAGCGCATCGACAGCTGCGCGGCCGAGTTCGACGCCACGACCCCGTATCTTTATTCGACCTACGAAGCCCCGCTGTTCGGAGAGCCCGAAGACGAGGCCGAGGTCGAAGCCAAGCGCAAGGTCATCATCCTTGGCGGAGGTCCGAACCGGATCGGGCAGGGGATCGAGTTCGACTATTGCTGCTGCCACGCCGCTTTCGCACTGCGCGAGGCGGGGGTGCAGACGATCATGGTCAACTGCAACCCCGAGACGGTCTCGACCGACCCCGACACGTCCGACCGGCTCTATTTCGAGCCGCTGACCGCCGAGGACGTGCTCGAGATCGTCCGGCGCGAGCAAGACAAGGGCGAATTGCTCGGAGTGATCGTCCAGCTCGGCGGGCAGACGCCGTTGAAGCTCGCTGCCCAGCTTCAGGGGGCGGGAGTGCCGATCCTCGGGACCTCGCCCGACAGCATCGACCTTGCCGAGGATCGCGAGCGCTTCGCGGCCCTCGTTCAGCGGCTCGGTCTCAAACAGCCGGCCAACGGCATCGCGCGGAGCCGGGACGAGGCGCTGCGGGTCGCCGAGCGAATCGGTTATCCAGTGCTCTTGCGGCCCTCTTATGTCCTCGGCGGGCGAGGAATGGAGGTCGTCGACGGGCCGCAGCAGCTCGATCATTATATCGCGACGGCGGTCGCGGTATCGGGAAACAGCCCCGTCCTGATCGATCGCTATCTGCGCGACGCGATCGAGGTCGACGTCGATGCGATCTGTGACGGGAATGACGTCGCGGTCGCCGGCGTCCTCGAGCATATCGAGGAGGCCGGGGTTCATTCGGGCGACAGCGCCTGCTCGATTCCGCCGCACAGCCTCACTGCCGAGACCGTGCGGGAGATTGAACGGCAGACGAAGGAGCTGGCGTTGACGCTGAAGGTCCGGGGCCTGATGAACGTGCAGTACGCGGTCAAGGATGACGCGGTTTATCTGATCGAGGTCAACCCGCGCGCAAGCCGTACCGTGCCCTTCGTCGCCAAGGCCATCGGGCGGCCAGTAGCGAAGATCGCGGCGCGGGTGATGGCGGGCGAGGAGCTCGCCAACTTCGGCGAATTCTCGCACTCGCTGGACTATGTCGCGGTCAAGGAATCGGTCTTCCCCTTCGCGCGCTTCCCCGGAACCGACCCGGTACTTGGACCAGAAATGAAGAGTACCGGAGAAGTTATGGGAATCGATAAGGATTTCGATATCGCCTTCGCCAAGGCCTTGCTCGGATCGGGGATGGTCCTGCCGCAGGGCGGAACGGCCTTCGTGTCGGTGAAGGATGCCGACAAGGACCATATCGTGCCGGCGGTCGAGAAACTGGTCCAGCTGGGCTTTTCGATCATCGCCACCGGCGGGACCAGAGACCATCTCGCCGCGAAGGGCATCCCGGTCGAACGGGTGAACAAGGTCGCCCAGGGGCGTCCGCACATCGTCGACAGGCTCACCGACGGCGCGGTCGCATTGGTGTTCAATACGACGGAGGGCTGGCAGTCCCTGAAGGACAGCCATTCCATCCGTGCGACCGCGCTCCAGCGGAAGGTTCCTTATTTCACGACGGCTGCGGCCAGCCTGGCGGCTGCGCGCTCGATCGAAGCCTTGAGGGGCCACGCGCTTGAAGTCGCCTCGCTCCAATCCTATTATTCCGGCTCGTAGAGCTTCCACACACCCTCCGGCTTATCGCGACGCCTCGAGGCAGGCGCGCCGGGGCAGGGTTTTGAAAGGGTTTTTGCAAATGGCGAGTGCCGACAAGGTACCGATGCTGCAGGAAGGCCACCGCAAGCTCAGCGACGAGCTGAGACGGTTGCGCATCGAAGAACGCCCGGCGATCGTCGAGGCGATCGAAGCCGCGCGCGAGCACGGCGATATTTCGGAAAACGCCGAGTATCACGCCGCGAAGGAGCGCCAGGGCCAGGTCGAGGCGACGATCGCCGACCTCGAGGACCGGCTGAGCCGGGCGATGGTGATCGATCCGACGACCCTGTCGGGCGACAAGGTCGTGTTCGGGGCGACCGTTACGCTCAAGGACGAGGATGACAAGAAGGTGAAGTACCAGCTTGTCGGCCAGGTCGAGGCGGACGCGAAGGACGGCAGGATCAGCTACAACTCGCCGCTCGGCCGCGCGCTCATCGGGCGCACGGTGGGCGAGGAGGTCGAAGTGTCGACCCCGTCCGGCGACCGCTACTACCAGATCAAGAAGATCGAGTTCGTCTGATCGGTCCGGTGGGCCGCCAGTTTAGAAGCGCGACGGCGATCATTACCGTACTGACCGCGCTTGCGTGGCTGGTTGCGGCGATGCTCGGGCGCGCCGACGATGCCGCCGCGGCGATGGGCTTCATTCCGGCGCGGCTCAGCGGCGCGACCCCGTCCTGGCCCGCGGTTCCGGCCGTGCTGACTCCGCTGACAGCGACCCTGGTCCATGCGAACCTGCTTCATCTTGCGACCAACCTCCTGATTTTCCTGTGGTGCGGTCACGCGGTCGAGCGGGCGCTCGGGCGGACAAGCCTGGTCGTCATCTATGTCGTGGGAGCTTATGCCGCGGCCGGAGCGCAATGGCTCACGGACCGGCACGGCGCGGTGGCGATGATCGGCGCAAGCGGGGCCATCAGCGCGGTCATTGCCGCGTTCGCCCTCAGCTTCGGTCGACCGAAACTTGTCGCTCGCTCGCCGCGGTCCAACCGCTGGCTGCACATCGCGCATTTGCTTGTCGCGTGGGTGATCCTGCAGCTGATGCTCGGGTGGCTAATGGGTGGCCAGGGCTACCTGCTCGCCACTCCGGCGCATATCGGCGGCTTTGCGGCGGGGCTGATGCTCCAGCGGCCGCTGTTGCTCTGGAGATACCGGAACGCCTAACCGGCGGGCTGTGCCGGTCGCGAAATTCCCGGGATGCTGCCTTCCAGATCCGGCTCGAGCAACCGGTGCAAATGAACGATCACATATTTCATCTCGGCATCGTCGACCGAGCGCTGCGCCTTGCCGCGCCAGGCGTCCTCGGCCGCGGCGAAGCTGTCGTAGATGCCGACGAGGTCGATCGTGTCGAGGTCGAAGTCGAGCCCCTGAGGATCCGCGACCCGACCGCCAAAGACCAGGTGAAGCTTGCTCATGTCACCCCGCTAGCAGGAAAATGAGGCAATAGTCAGCGCTGGTTCTTGACCGCGTCGACGGCAGCCTGGCCCGAAGCTTTTGCGGCGTCGGAAACGCCCTGGAACAGGGAGCGGATCGTTTCCTCTCCCTTTTCGCGGGTGAGCCCAAGCTCATTGAGCTTGTCGTTACCCGTGTCCCTTGCGGCCTGAACCGCGGCCTTCGCCGTCTTGCGGACCTGGCGGACCGCCGGCCTCAACGCCCGGGTTTCTGCCTTGGTGCGGGGAAGGAGCGCGGCGAGCAGGGCGCCGGCGGCAAGCCCGCCCGCAAGCGCGAGCAAGGGAGCCTCGCTCAAGCTTCCGGCCGCTTTCTCGCGGGCGCCTTCATAAGCGTCGATCGCGCGCTGGCGCGGAGTGATTGCGGGTCTGTCCTGATCGGTCATTCGACTGCCTCCGTATCTTTCTTCTTCCTCGGCGTTTTTTGCCGCCGTTTCGTTTCTCGCTTTGCCGTGAATCCGTGCGCCAGCTTGCCGGCGAGGTCCATCAGCGGCTCGCGGGCGAGGAATAAGGTGATCGCGGCAACCACTCCGCCCGTCGCAAGGGGCCGCGAACGGACTGCGTCGACCGCATTTTCGGCAAGATCGGCGCCTTTTTCCTTTGCTCCCTGCCAGGCATCGCTTGTCAGCCGCTTGGGGCTGAGGCGCTGCTGGATCTGGTCCGCGCTGGCCATGAGCCGCGCCCGGCGGCGCTCCGCCTCGATCTTCAGCGCAGCGATTTCGGGACTGTCTTTCACAGGTCGCGCTCCAGTCGCTGGGCGCCGTACCAGCCGCACCCCCCGGCGATGGCGGCGAAGATCAGCAAGCCGATCACACCCGCCGCAAGGGGCCCGACGAATTTCGCAAGAGCGATCACGACTCCGACCGCGAGAGCAGTCACTGCGGCAAGCGCAAGGATGAACGCCGTGACGAACAAAATGGCCGGAAAAATGAGCGCCTTGCCTTTGGCGGTCGCGATGGCCTTGAGGACGTCGAGCTCGGCCTTGGCGTATGCCTTAGCCTCCTCGACGAGCTCGTGGACCAGCTCACCAATCGGCCGCTCGTCAGCGCCATTGGGCTGAGGCGGCTCGCCGCCCGGATCAGTCCGCTTGAGCATCAATCCTCATCGTCATCGTCGTCATCGTCCTTCGACAGACCGGTTTTAAGCAGCCGGGCAAGGACGAATCCGAGGACTGCGGCGCCGGCAAGCGCGATTCCCGGCGAGTTGCGGACGAATTCACGAGTATCATCGATCAGCTCATCGGGATCCTTTTCAGCGATCGCGTTCGCCGCGCTCTCGATCGCTGTGGCCGTGCGGCGCGCGAAATCGCCATAATCGGGGCCGAGCCTCTCCTCGATTCCCGGTGCCGTGTCACCGACCAGCTTAGCGACATTGCCGAGGGCTTCGGCCGACCGCTCGAGGCCCTGGCCGACCAGCCCACGAGCCTTTTCGCCAGCCTGATTCGAAATATTTTCCGTGCCGCGGCGGATTCGGTCGGCGAGTCCGCTGTCGGTTTCCTCATCGGTCACACGTTTCGGAACCAAGGTGGTGGCTGAGCTGCCGGATGCTCCCTCGATCACTTTGTCCGTGCCTTCCGGTAAATCGGCGGTCTTGTCGTCAGCCATAACCCATACCTCCTCGTCCGGCTTCAACCATGAGCCGGCGGCCTTCGTTCCTGCACGTCGAAGCGAATGTTGCACGCCCGGACGCGCCGCTTATTAGGGCCGTGGGTCGATATGGCTCGTTCCAGTTACGAAACAAGGTCATCATGACGCGAATTGCTTCCGTCCGCGCACGTCAGATCCTCGACAGCCGCGGCAACCCAACCGTCGAGGTCGATGTCCGGCTCGAGGACGGCAGCCTCGGCCGTGCCGCGGTGCCCTCGGGCGCATCAACGGGCGCTCATGAAGCCGTCGAGCTAAGGGACGGCGATAAGGGCCGGTGGGGCGGAAAGGGCGTCGAAAAAGCCGTCGCCAACGTCAACGGCGAAATTGCGGGCGCGGTAGTGGGCCGTGACGCGGAGGATCAGGCTGGGCTCGACCAGGCGCTGATCGCGCTCGACGGGACCGAGAACAAGGGACGCCTAGGCGCCAATGCGATCTTGGGGGTGAGCCTGGCGGCTGCCAAAGCTGCGGCCGCTACGCTGAGCCTGCCGCTCTACCGCTACGTCGGGGGCGCGGAGGCGAACCTGCTGCCGGTGCCGCAGATGAATATCCTCAACGGCGGCGTGCATGCCGACAATGGCATCGACTTCCAGGAATTCATGGTGATGCCGGTCGGCGCTCCGAACTTCGCCGAGGCGCTGCGGTGCGGGGCGGAAATCTTCCACGCGCTGAAGGCCGCGCTGCATTCGGCGGGACTGTCGACCGCGGTCGGTGATGAGGGCGGGTTTGCGCCGGCGATTAGGAATAGCCGAGAAGCGCTGGATTTCATTGAGAAAGCAGTCAGCGCGGCCGGCTACACACTCGGCGACGCCGTGCTCCTCGCCCTCGATTGCGCGGCGAGCGAATATTTCAAGGAAGGCGCTTACCGCATGGAGGGCGAGGGGAAGACGCTCTCGCCTGTAGAGAATGCCGAGTTCCTTGCCGGGCTCGCATCCGACTATCCGATCGCGTCGATCGAGGATGGGATGGCGGAGGACGACGCCACGGGGTGGAAGGCCCTGACCGACAAGCTCGGCAGCCGTGTCCAGCTGGTCGGCGACGATGCCTTCGTCACGAACGTGCCGCGGCTCCAGTGGGGGATCGACCATGGCATCGCCAATTCGATCCTGATCAAGGTCAACCAGATCGGAACCTTGACCGAGACCATCGACGCCGTGCGGCTCGCCCACACAAACGGCTACACCGCGGTCATGTCGCACCGCTCGGGCGAGACCGAGGATTCGACCATCGCCGACCTCGCGGTCGCGCTCAGTTGCGGCCAGATCAAGACGGGCAGCCTTGCGCGGTCGGACCGGACGGCGAAATACAACCAGCTGCTGAGAATCGAGGAGGAGCTTGGCGCAGCCGCGCGCTATGCGGGCCGGAGCGCGATCAAGGCGTATAATCCCCACTGATTTCCGGACGATTCACAAGCTTATCCACCACTTATCCGCGAAATATCCACCAAGATATTCGATTGTGCTTGCCTTCATGACGTCTTCGTGATTCTTCTGGGGAGTCATGAAGGGCACGAACCGCATTTTCGCATTGATCAAGAGGGTTGCGATACCCGCCTTGGCGGTTCTCATTGTCGGTACCTTCGCCGGCCATGCGATTGCCGGGCCCAATGGCCTGCTCGCGTGGGGCGGCTACCATCGCGCGCTGAAGGAACGGCAGGCCGAGCTCGTCCAGCTGCAGCAGGAAAAGGCGCAGCTGCGGCACCATTCGGTGTTGCTCGACCCGCGGAAAGCCGACCCCGACATGGCTGATGAGCTGGTGCGCAAGGACCTGGGGCTCGTCCGCAACGACGAAGTCATCGTCCCGCTCGACTAGTTGCCGCTCGCTAAAGCCCTGCCTATAGGCGGGCCGCTTCCAACGTGAGAGAGAACGCCGTGGCGCGAACCGCCAAGAAAGCTGCCGCCCCGGCGGCTCCCGCCGAACCGAAGATCGCTCGACCGCCGCAGCCCAAGCGCTGGAAAGCGTCGAAGGATGAGCTGCTCAAGCTCTATCGAGAGATGCTGCTCATCCGCCGCTTCGAGGAGCGCGCGGGGCAGCTCTATGGGCTCGGCCTGATCGGCGGCTTCTGTCACCTCTACATCGGCCAGGAAGCGGTTGCGGTCGGGCTTCAGTCGGCGATGACGGTCGGCAAGGACAGCGTTATCACCGGCTACCGCGACCACGGGCACATGCTCGCTTATGGGATCGATCCCAAGGTCATCATGGCCGAGCTCACCGGACGCGCCGCCGGAATCTCCAAGGGCAAGGGCGGCTCGATGCACATGTTCAGCGTCGACCACGGCTTCTACGGCGGTCACGGTATCGTCGGTGCCCAGGTGCCGCTCGGCACCGGTCTCGCGTTCAAGCACAAGTACAGCAAGGATGGCGGTGTCTGCCTGGTCTACATGGGGGACGGCGCGGTTAACCAGGGCCAGGTCTACGAGTCCTTCAACATGGCCAAGCTTTGGGACCTGCCGGTCATCTACGTCGTCGAGAACAACAAATATGCGATGGGGACGTCGATCGCGCGCTCCTCGTCGGAGCCTTTGCTTTATCGCCGCGGCGAAGCCCACCGGATTCCCGGCATCCAGGTCGACGGCATGGACGTGCTGGCGGTGCGGGCCGCCGCCGACGTCGCGCTGGAATGGACCCGGAGCGGCAAGGGCCCGATCCTGATCGAGTTCCTGACCTACCGCTATCGCGGCCATTCGATGTCGGACCCCGCGCGCTACCGGACGCGCGAGGAGGTGCAGGGCGTGCGCGAGCACAACGACCCGATCGACCATGCCGCGAAGGAGCTCGAGAAGCTCGGAGTCAAAGAGGACGAGCTCAAGGCGATCGACAAGGAAATCAAGGATATCGTCGTCGAAGCTGCGAAGTTTGCTGAAGAAGCGCCGGAGCCGGAGGCGGCCGAGCTTTACACCGACGTGCTGGTGGAGAGCTACTGATGCCAACCGAGCTCAAAATGCCAGCGCTGTCCCCGACGATGGAGGAGGGGACGCTCGCCAAGTGGTTGGTCAAAGAAGGGGACGAGGTTAAGTCGGGCGACATCCTCGCCGAGATCGAGACCGACAAGGCCACCATGGAGTTCGAGGCGGTCGACGAGGGCAAGATCGCCAAGATCCTGGTTCCGGAGGGCACGGACGGGGTGAAGGTCGGCCAGCCGATCGCGATCCTCGCGGGCGATGGGGAGCAGGTCAACGAAACGCCCGCTGCACCCGCGGGTGAAGCAACGCCGGCCCCCGAAGGCGAAGCGAAAGTCACCGCCCCGGAATCCGAGCAACCGACCCCGCACCTCATGGAAACGGCCGCGCGCGAGCTCGTCGCCGACGTCGCCGCCACTCGCGACGAGCCGGAGGTGCCCGAAGGTACGCCGCTCATCACTCTGACCGTCCGCGAAGCTCTGCGCGACGCGATGGCCGAGGAAATGCGCAAGGATGAGCGCGTGTTCGTGATGGGCGAGGAAGTCGCCGAGTACCAAGGCGCCTACAAGGTCACCCAGAACCTGCTCCAGGAATTTGGGGCCAGGCGCGTCGTCGATACGCCCATTACCGAATATGGCTTCGCGGGCCTCGGCACCGGTGCGGCGATGGGCGGCCTGAGGCCGATCGTCGAGTTCATGACCTTCAACTTCGCGATGCAGGCCATCGACCACATCATCAATTCGGCGGCCAAGACCAATTACATGTCGGGCGGGCAGATGCGCTGCCCGATCGTGTTCCGCGGGCCCAACGGCGCCGCTGCGCGCGTCGCCGCCCAGCACAGCCAGAATTACGGCAGCTGGTATGCCCATGTGCCCGGCTTGATCGTGATCTGCCCGTACAGCGCGGCGGATGCCAAGGGCCTGCTCAAGGCCGCGATCCGCACCGACGATCCAGTCGTATTCCTCGAGAACGAGCTGCTCTACGGCCAGCATTTCGACGTCCCGCAGCTCGACGATTACGTGCTTCCGATCGGCAAGGCGCGGATCGTCCGCCCGGGCAAGGACGTGACGATCGTCAGCTACTCCATTGGCGTCGGGGTGGCGCTCGAAGCCGCTCAGGAACTGATGGGGCAGGGGATCAACGCCGAAGTCGTCGACCTCCGGACCTTGCGGCCGCTCGACAAGTCGACGGTGTTGGAGAGCCTGAAGCGCACCAACCGCATGGTGGTGGTCGAAGAAGGCTGGCCAGTCTGCTCCATCTCCTCGGAGATCATCGCCATCGCGATGACCGAAGGGTTCGACGACCTGGACGCGCCGGTGGTCCGGGTGACCGACGTTGACGTGCCGCTCCCCTATGCCGCAAACCTCGAGAAGCTCGCGCTGATCAAGGCGTCGGACGTGGTCGAGGCGGTGAAGGCCGTCACCTATCGCTGAGCAGCGTGATCGCGACCTTGTTCGGCTTTACTGGCCGAAGGATCTGCGGCCCGCCTTCGACGCGTTGTTCGACATTTACGACGCTATGGGAGACGTCGTCGCCCGCTCGACCGAGCCCAGGCTTGCCGCGATCAAGCTCGCCTGGTGGCGCGAACGCCTCGAGGATCTCGACGCCGGCAAAGTTCCGGCGGAGCCAAGATTGCAAGCCGCAGCGACCCAACTGCTTCCGAGGGGGATCAGTGGATCGGAGTTGGCCGAGCTGGAGGGTGGATGGGCTAGCTGGCTGGATGACGATCCTGCGGACCAGGGAGTTTTCTTTGCCGAGGTCGGGGTTTATCTGTTCCGGCTCGGTGCGCGACTGCTGGATGTCGGACACGAGGACACGACGCTTGCTGCGGCCGGAAGAACCTTCGCCATTGCCGATGCTGGCAGGCGGGGGATTCTGGAACTTGGACGTGCGCGGCCGAGCACAATGACCGTCACTCGTCGTTTCAGGCCCCTGACGATGTTGGCGGCCCTCGCGGCCCGCGACGTGAGACACGGCGGCCCACCCTTCGAACCTGAAGGCTCGCCGGCTCGCGCCTGGATCTTGTTGCGTCATCGAATGACAGGCCGCATCTAACCGCGGTTGACAGATACGCCTCCGAAACGGAGGGTGCCGCTCGTGCCGAATCTCCCTTGAAGGAGATTTTCATGGCGCGTTTCCTCGCCGGCGCTGCGGCCTGTTTCCTGCTTTTGACGGGCGCCTTTTTCCTGTGGCAGTCGCATGCCGAGCCGGGTCCCGGTCTTCCCGCCGCACCCAAACCACGGCCCGCGAGCGCGTTCCTGACCCCGGCCGGGGCGCTCCACGCGCCCGAGGCGGACCCGAAGAGCCGCGAGCAAAAGCGGTTCAGCCGCGCCGACAAGAACAAGGACGGACGAATCGAGACCGAGGAAGTGCTCGGCGCACGGCGCAAGGCGTTTGCGAAGCTCGACTCGAACAGCAATGGCGCGCTGTCGTTCGAGGAGTGGGCATCAAAGACGATCGAGAAGTTCCATGGTGCCGACAAGGATCGCTCGGGCTGGCTGACCCCGGCCGAATATGCCCTAACCGCGCCGCCTCCGCCCAAGCACCCGGTGAAGTGCGGGTGTTAGGCTAGGGCGGGCTCCTGCACCCGTTCGAGCCACTCGGCGAGCTTTTCCCGCGCACGATCGGTGTAGGCCTTCTTCCGGTCGGCGCGTTTGAAGCGGCCGTCGACCGGCGGCATCAGGCCGAAATTGACGTTCATCGGCTGGAAAGTCTCGGCGTCCGCCCCGCCCGTTATGTGGGCGAGCAAGGCGCCAATGGCGGTTTCGGGCGGAGGCGGGACGAGCGTTTCGCCGCGAAGGTCGGCAGCCGCGAAGCGCGCGGCGAGGATCCCGACGGCAGCGCTTTCGACATAGCCTTCGCAGCCCGTGATCTGGCCGGCGAAGCGTATGTTGGGCTTCGATTTCAGCCGGAGCTCGCCATCTAGCAGGCGCGGGGAGTTGATGAAGCTGTTGCGGTGGATCCCGCCGAGGCGGGCAAACTCGGCATTTTCGAGCCCCGGGATGGTCCGGAAGATCCGCATCTGCTCGCCGTGCTTCAGCTTGGTCTGGAAGCCGACCATGTTCCATAACGTGCCAAGCTTGTTGTCCTGGCGCAGCTGGACGACTGCATAAGGCCAACGCCCGGTGCGCGGGTCGTCAAGGCCCACCGGTTTCATCGGGCCGTGGCGAAGGGTCTCGGGCCCGCGCTCTGCCATCACCTCGATCGGCATGCAGCCTTCGAAGTAGGGCGTGTCGGTCTCCCAGTCCTTGAACGGCATTTTCTCGCCGTCGATCAGAGCAGCGACAAACTCTTCGTACTGGGCCTTGTCGAGCGGGCAGTTGATGTAATCCTTGCCGCCCTTATCCCAGCGCGCGGCCATCCAGGCGACCGACATGTCGATGCTTTCGCGATGCATGATCGGAGCGATAGCGTCGAAGAAGGCGAGGGCGCCTTGGCCGGTTTCTGCGGCGATGGCCTCGGCCAGCTTCGAGCCGGTGAGCGGACCGGTGGCGATGATTGCCGGGTGATCGGGAAGGGCGTCGATGCGCTCGCGGACGAGATTGATGTTCGCATGGTCCTCGATCGCGCGCGTTATCTCCGCCGCAAAGCCGTCACGGTCGACGGCGAGAGCCGAGCCAGCGGGTACGCGATGTTCGTCGCCGGCTCGAATGATCAGCGAACCCAGCTCCCGCATCTCCTGGTGGAGCAGGCCGACAGCATTGTGCTCGGCATCGTCCGAGCGGAAACTGTTGGAGCAGACCATCTCCGCGAGGCGATCGGTCTCGTGCGCCGGCGTCGTGTCGCCGGCCCCACGCATTTCGCTGAGGCGGACCCGGAAACCGGCTTCGGCGAGCTGCCACGCGGCTTCGCTCCCGGCAAGCCCGCCGCCGACGATGTGGATGTCGAAAGACATGCGGCGAGCAGTACCGACTTCGCGCTCATTCGTCATGCCGGGCTTGACCCGGCATCCGCCTTCTCTTCAAGCGGGCCAAAGGAAGGCAGATCCCGGCTCAAGGCCGGGATGACGGACGACGATGCGCATCTTCACCATCGGCTATGAAGGAGCCACGGTCGGTGAATTCCTGGCTGCGCTTCAGCAGGAGGGCGTCGAACGGGTGATCGACGTTCGCGCCTTGCCGCTGTCGCGCCGACCAGGTTTTTCCAAGTCGCCGCTCAAGGCCTCGCTGGAGGAAGCCGGCATCGAATATGTTCACCTGAAGGCACTTGGGACCCCGGCCGAAGGAAGGGCAGCCGCGCGGGCGGGACGCCACGAAGACTTGAAGCGCATCTACGCAGGCCAGCTCGAGCTGCCTGAGGCGATCGCGCAATCGGCACTGATGCTCGAAATGGCCCGTGAAAAACCGAGCGCGCTTTTGTGCATGGAGCGAGACCCGGCACAATGTCATCGCACCTTGCTCTTGGGCGCCGTCGCCCCCGGCGCCGACGTACGCCATCTCTTCGCTTGAATTACAATCTGGCAGCCATAGGAACTGCCGCGGTGCTAGCAAGTTACCCTGCCGCGACGAACGCATTCGAGGAAAACGATTCATGAGGAAACTGGCAATCCTGATCGCCGGCGCTGCATTGCTGGCCGGTTGTCAAACCACTCCGCCGCCACCGCCGCCGCTACCGCCGGTCGATCTCAATAACCTGCTGATGGCGCCCGGTTTCCTGGCACATGCGGCGAGCGGCGACCAATTCGAGATACAGTCGAGCCAGCTCGCGCTGCAAATGTCCCAGAACCCGGTTGTGCGAAACTTCGCGAATATGATGATTTCGGACCATGCCCGGCTGAGCCAGGCGATGGCCGGCGCGGCGACCGCAGCGGGCCTCACGCCGCCAGCCCCCACGCTGCTACCTGAGCAACAGGCGGCACTGGACCAGTTGCGGGCATCGGGCAGCGGACCCAATTTCGACATAGCCTATAAGAGTGTGCAGGTCAGCGGCCACCAGCAGGCACTCGGACTGTTCCAGAATTATGCGGCGATGGGCGATGCACCGGCGATCAAGGCCGCGGCGGGTCAGGCTATTCCGACGATCCAGATGCATCTCAGCCAGGCCCAGATGCTGAACGTCACGCCACTGCCTCCGCCTCAGCTGCCTGTGGGCCAGCGGGGCGAACGCGGCTGATTGATAGAATCGGCCCGGCCGCGCCAACGGGCCGGGCCTGGTTTCGAACAGTCTAGGGTCAAGCCGCGTCCTGAACTCGGAAGCTCACCACCCGGTCGCCCACGGTCGCTTCAACATATCCGCGCTTGTCGACCATGAGCTCGTACGGAATGCCGCGTGAGTCGATTCCACGCACATGACTCGTTCCGCGGCGGTCGACGGTCTCGCTGTAGAGTCCAATCGCCTTCGAATAATCGCCGCTGACTATTTCAGAGGGCTTGCTTTCGTTGACTGGGGCAAGGCCCAGCGCGACCGCAACCACGGTTGCTATGATCATCTTGAATTCTCCCTTTTGATTCGCAGCGGGGGTGCTGCGCGGGAGTCATCTCAAGAACCGTGCCAAACGAAAAACCCGCGCAAATCGAATGATTTACATCGAGTGTCGGCGACGCGACAATGGCATGCTGTGCTATAGGTTAGTAAGACACACCGGGCTCATCAAACGGCGGGAAGCTCCGCCGGTCGGGTCTGCCCGTTCAATAGTCCTTCGATGTCCGGAATGGGTCGTCCGCTCATCTCTTTGTTCACTGTGCAGACAATGCGCTTCTCGACTTCTTTGTGCAGGCATTTCTTGAGGACGCCGAGCGCCTTGGGAGGAGCAACGATCGCTAGATCGTCGAAGTCGTTTCGCAGCGCGCGCGTCTTCAGCTCGTCAGCGGCGTCCCTGATCCAGCGGTCCTCTTCCTGTTGCTGGAAATCAGTTTCTTCGTAGGTTGAATGGCCGTAGCCGAAGCTCTGTCTCGTCGCCCCCGGCGCGTCAGTCTTAATCTCCCGGTCCTTGCGGACGAAGCGCGCATCATGGGCTTCGGTCCTAAGGTCAATTTGATCTTCGTCACCGAAATTGCGGAAGAACAGCATCTTTCGTCCATCGGCGACCAGCACCAACGCATTATGGGGAAGTGGCATAGACGAACCTCCTCGAACCTGTGCTTAGGAGAACGCGAGCCGGGGCAGCCCGGTGCCACTATTCGTCGCAGCCTAGTCCGGGCTGGACGCTCTATTCTTGCTCCGGATCGGCGGGCTTCTCAAGCTCGCTCTCGCCGACAACCGCACCTTCCTGGGGTGCGATCTCATCACCGCCCTCGATCTCGAGCTCTTCGTCGTCGCTCTCCTCGATCTTGGCGACGCTGACGACATGCTCGTTCTCAGCCACCCGGAAAATGGTCACGCCCTGGGTGTTCCGGCCCATGATACGGATATCGCCAACGGTCGTACGGATCATCTTGCCCTGGTCGGTGACCAGCATCAGGGCCTCGCCCTGGTGTGCCGGGAAGGAGGCTACGACGCGACCGTTGCGTTCCGACGTGTCGATGTTGGTGATGCCTTGCCCACCGCGATTGGTGCGGCGGTATTCGTATGCGGACGAGCGCTTGCCGTAGCCATTCTCAGTCACGGTGAGGATGAATTGCTCGTTCTCCTGAAGGTCGGCGTAGCGATCGGCCGCGAGGGTGCACTCCACGTCCTCGCGTTCGCGCCATGGCGGGCACTTCAGATAGGCTTCGCGCTCCTCCTGGCTAGTTCCGACCCGGTGCAAAATGGACATCGACATGACCTCGTCATTGCCGAGGAGCCGGACACCGCGAACGCCGGTTGAAGTGCGCGATTGGAATTCGCGGACGTCGGTCGCCATGAACCGGATCGCCTTGCCGCTTCGGGTCGCGAGCAGGACATCGTCTTCCTCGGTGAGCAGGGACACGCCAATCAGGCGATCGGTCGGGTCGGCCTGCTCGTCACTGTCGTCACCGTCGGTTTCGTCTGCGGCCCCTGTGCCGAACCGCATCGCGATCTTGCCGTTGGACGGGATGTTGGTGAAGGCCGCCATGCTGTTGCGCCGGACGGTTCCATGGGCGGTTGCGAACATGATGTGCAGCCCGCCCCATTCGGCTTCGTCCTCGGGCAAGGGCAGGACGGTGGAAATGGTTTCACCTTCGGCCAGCGGCAGCAGGTTTACCATCGGCCTGCCACGCGTGTTCGGACCGCCTTCGGGCAGGCGCCACACCTTCATGCGATAGACCCGGCCCAGATTGGAGAAGAACAACACCGGATTATGGGTCGAGGTGACGAACAGGTTCGTGACCGCGTCCTCTTCTTTCGTCGCCATTCCGGCCCGACCCTTGCCGCCCCGCTTCTGTTCGCGAAATATCGATAGGGGCGTCCGCTTGATGTAACCGGCAAGGGTCACGGTCACGACCATGTCCTCGCGCTCGATCAGGTCCTCGTCCTCGATCCCGTCGGCCGCGGCCGCGAGTTCGGTGACTCGGGGTGTCGCAAATTCCGCCTCGACCTCGTCGAATTCCTCTCGCATGACTTCATAAAGACGGGCGCGATTGGCGAGAATTTCGAGCAGCTCGCCGATGTTGGTCGCGAGTTCCGCCAGCTCGCTGCCGATTTCGTCGCGGCCGAGCGCGGTGAGGCGATGGAGCCGAAGCTCGAGGATGGCGCGGACCTGCGCATCGGACAGGCGGTACGTCTTGTCGCGCTTTTGCGGCTCGACCGCTTCGACAAGCGCGATGTAGGAGCGAATTTCCTCCATCGGCCATTCACGCTCGAGCAACCGTTCACGCGCGACCGCGGGGCTCGCGGACGACCGGATCAGCTTCACGACCTCGTCGAGATTGGTGACCGCGACGACGAGGCCGAGCAGGAGGTGGGCGCGCTCACGGGCCTTCAGCAGCTCGAACTTCGCTCGGCGCGTGATCACTTCCTCGCGGAAGCGGACGAAGCTTTCGATGAAGTCGCGAAGAGTGAGCGTCTCGGGCCGGCCGCTGCGAATCGCGAGCATGTTGGCCGGGAAGGAAGATTGCGCGGGCGTGTGGCGCCACAGCTGGTTGAGCACGACGTCCGGCGTCGCGTCCCGCTTCAGGTCGATGACGACTCGGACGCCGTGCCGGCTGGATTCGTCGCGGATGTCGGAGATGCCTTCGACCCGCTTGTCCTTGGCGGCCTCGGCGATCTTTTCGACCAGGCCGGTCTTGCCGACCTGATAGGGAATTTCCGTAAGAACGATCGACCGCCGCTCGCCGCGGCCTTCCTCAACGACGTAGCGGGACCGCATCATGATCGAGCCGCGGCCCGTCGTATAAGCGCTGCGGATTCCGGACTGGCCGAGGATGAAGGCGCCGGTTGGGAAATCCGGACCCTTGACGTGCTCCATCAACCCTTCGGAACTGATCGCCGGATCGTCGATGTAGGCACGGCACGCGGCTATTACCTCGCCAAGGTTGTGCGGTGGAATGTTGGTCGCCATTCCGACCGCGATTCCGCCCCCGCCGTTGACGAGCAGGTTTGGAAAGCGTGCGGGCAGGACCTGGGGCTCGCGCTCCGACGCGTCGTAGTTGGGCTGAAAATTGACCGTATCCTTGTCGATGTCGCCAAGAAGGAAGTTCGCAACCTTGGCGAGCCGCGCTTCGGTGTAGCGCATCGCTGCCGGCGGATCGGGATCCATCGATCCGAAATTTCCCTGGCCGTCGATCAGCGGGACCCGCATCGACCAGCTCTGGGTCATTCGGGCGAGCGCATCGTAAATCGCGGAGTCGCCGTGCGGGTGATATTTACCCATCACATCGCCGACGATGCGGCTCGACTTGCGGTATGGCCGTCCGGCGACATAGCCGGCTTCCTGGCAGGCGTAGAGGATGCGGCGGTGGACCGGTTTCAGGCCGTCGCGCACGTCGGGGAGGGCGCGAGCGACGATGACGCTCATCGCATAATCGAGGTAGGAGGTTTTCATCTCCTCGACGATGGAGATTGGAGCGATGTCACTTCCGCCCAGCGGCGGCGGCTGATCGTTATTGAGGTCGTCGACCGGCGGTTCGGTGGCCAAGAAACAATCCTGTGATTAGGGATGCATGCATGGGATTGCGGCCGGATGCCGCGCCCCCCGCCACCTATCTAGTGCATCACTTACACAAGCGCCACCCCGCGCGCGTACACGCGCACGCGCGCGAGGCGAACGTCAGCGGACTCTTACGGATTCCACCAGACCCATTCGTCGCTGTCGATACGGCCATTGCCATTGCGGTCGATGCGACCCCAGGCGGCGGCCGACCAATATTCGTCGGCGCTCAGATAACCGTCGCCGTTAGCGTCGAAGGCCGACCAGTAATTGGTCCAATAGTCCGGATTGTAATAGGTCGACCGATAGAAGCCTCCGGCGCGGTAGCACCGTTCGAATTCAGACCGGCTGATGCGGCCATCACCGTTGACGTCCCAACCACTGTAGGACTTGGTCCGGTATGTATTCCACTCATCGCCGCTGATCCAACCGTCGTTGTTGATGTCGACGTAGCCGTAGCTGCCGCACACACCGGAAGCGGCCACAGATTCAGCGGGCACTGCGCCCGGCGGTGGTGGAGGCGTTGCGGCGCAGGCGGCAACGGCCGCGGCGCCGGCGAAGAGGAATGGGAGTGCAAGCTGTCTCATAAGTGCCTCCTGTTCGAAGCACCCCGGACCCCCGCTCGCCCCGGGGCCTGAGTCGAATCAACCGATCCAAAGGCCGGAAGGTTCCATGCGTAAGGCCGGTTCAATGGGGGTTCAGGCCGCCAGCGGCATAGAGCTTGGCGTGCCCGCCGCGAACGACTAAGCGCTCGCGCGCACATTCCCTTTCAACCCATCTCCATTTCGGGGGAGAAATCGATGAAGTTCACCACCACCGCGCTTGGGATGGCGCTTACGATCGCCTCCGTGCCCGCAGCCGCCCAGCTCACGCGCTCGCAGGAAAACGACAAGCGGGAACCTCAACAGCAGCAGGCGAGCAAGCCGGGCGACGTCAAGCCGTCCTCGGGCGCTGTGAAAGCCATCGTCGACCTGCAGAATGCGGTGAAGGCCAACGACACCGCCAACATTCCGGCCAAGGTCGCCGCTGCCCAGGCCGTCGCCAAGACCAAGGAAGATCGGTACCTAATCGGCGTTTTCCAGCGCCAGGCCGCGTTGAACGCGAAGGACGTTGGCGCCCTGGCGACAGCGGTTCACGCGCTCGAGGCTTCGACCTTTCTCGATGCGACGAAAGTGGCTGCGCTGTACATGGATCTCGGCATCCAGCAGTTCAACGCGAAGCAGACGGCCTTGGCGATTGCATCGTTCCAGCGGGCGGCAACCCTGACTCCGAACGACTTGGGGGCAGTCGAGCTGCTCGCCCAGGCCAAGAGCGCGGCGGGACAGAATGCCGAAGCCGCGAGCCTGTTCCAGCAGACGCTCAAGGCGCGCCTTGCCGCTGGCCAGAAGCCGACGGAAGACGTCTACCGGCGCGCCGTCCAGGCTGCCTATGATTCCCAATCCCCGGCCGCGGTCGACCTCGGCCGGCAGTGGGTGGCGGCCTATCCCAGCCCGGACAGCTGGCGCAACGCGATCCTCATTTATCGCAACGTCGCGAAGCCGGATGTCGAGGGTACTCTCGACCTGCTTCGCCTCATGCAGACGATGAACGCGCTGTCGAGCTCGGCCGACTATAATTTGTTCGCAACCGCGGCTGCCGATCAGCAGAATTATGTCGAAGCCCAGTCGGTGATCGACGCCGGCATCGCCGCCAAGCATGTAGATCCCGCTTCGCCATTGTTCCGCGACATTGTCGCCGGCTTGAAGAGCAAGCAGAAGCTGACCGATGCGGACCTCGCCGAAGCCGTTAAGATTGCGCAGACGGGCACCGCCATGGTCCGGGTGGGGGACCGATATTTCGGAATGGGCCAGTACGCCAAGGCCGCCGACCTTTACCGCAAGGCGCTGGCCAAGGGTGGAGTGGATACGGACATCGCCAACATCCATCTCGGCATGGCCCTCGCCCGGTCTAACGACAAGGCTGGAGCCGTCGCAGCGTTCAAGGCGGTGACGGGTTCGCGCGCCGACGTTGCGAAATATTGGCTGCTCTATTTGCAGGGCGCGTAACTGTTGCGGGGGCGTCAGGCATCCGGCGCTCTCCATCGCTCTGACGACGTCCGGACAGGCTTGCCAAAACTGTCCCGTTTCGGGATGGTTAAACACATGACGCTTAGCGTAAAGTAAACGGCCGCATAGAGCCGGTGATCGGTGCGTCTGGAGGATGCGGAAAAGCCGGTGCGGTTCGACGATCGATTACTGACAGTGCTCAACCAGCCTGCGAGCGACCGCCATGATACGGCGGTTCGCTGGAGGCAGCTGGTCGACCTCGTCGCGCGCGCAGGACCGAACAGCTCGAGTCCGGTCGTCACCCAGGCGCTGGATTCTATCCGCGCCGAATCCAACAATGTCGATGAACCGCTTCGAGCGGCGGCCGCCCGCGCCGTGGCTGCATTGCCGCTGCCGCTCGGACTGCTCGAGTGCTTCGCAGCCGATAAGCTTACCGTTTCCGCGCCCGTGCTTGCCGCGGCGAGTCTCGACGGGGGGCAGTGGCGCACCTTGCTCGCCACCGCCGATGAAGAAACCAGGCGCTTCGTGGAAACGCTGCATCCGGAGCTCGCTCCTGCGGTCGAACCAGACGCAACCGAGGCATTGGTCGAACCCGCTCCAAGCGAAAAGCCCGAGCGGCCAGCTCCGCGCAAGCCCGCCGAACGCAGGCCGCGAACACCGGCCGGCCCTTCGCTCAGCGACGTCGTCGCCCGCATCGAGCGACGCCGGCGCACGCGCGAACAAAAGTCCATTGCGGCGAGCACAGCAGTCCCCTTGGGAGCTCCGGCTCTGTTCCGCTGGGAATGCGGTCCTTCGGGAGAAATCGCTTGGGTTGAAGGTGCTCCGCGTGGGGCCCTGATCGGCCGCTCGATCGCTCGAAGCGAAAACGGAGCACGAGTCGCCGAAGAGGTCATGCGCGCCTTCGCGATGCGGGCGCCGTTTCGCGATTCGGTTCTTACCGTGCCGGGCGACGGGCTCGTTTCGGGGGAATGGAAGATCAGCGCGGTTCCAGCGTTCGATCCGGCTGACGGACGCTTTCGGGGCTATCGCGGGATCGCGCTGCGCGACCTTCCGCCACCCGCCGAACGCAGCGCCGCACCCGAGATGTTGGCTGATCCAGATTCACTGCGTGAGTTGGTGCATGAGATTAAGACGCCGTTGAACGCGATCATCGGCTTCGCCGAGATCATCGACGGCCAGTTTCTTGGGCCAGCCGACCGCCGTTATCGCGAGCGCGCTTCCGACATCGTGTCGCAGGCGCACCTGCTGCTCGGTGCAATCGACGATCTCGATTTCGCGGCGAAAATCCATTCTTCTGACGGGGCGCGGCAATTGGTCAATCTCGGCCAGCTCGTGGAACGCATGACGCCATCGCTTCGCGAAATGGCCGAAGCACGCGGTGTCGACCTCGAAGCTTCGCGGACCATGAAGGACCTCAGCGTCGCGATCGAAGCGGAACTCGCCGACCGGATGATCTTCCGGATGTGCAGCGCCGTGATCGAATGTGCCGCGGAAGAAGAGCGCCTGAAGCTCTCCGTCGATCAGGCGCAGGAAAACTGCCGGGTCTCGATCAGCCGGCCTGCGGCCCTGCGCGGAATGTCGGACGAAGAACTGTTCGAATCGGGAGAGGCCGAGGTCACACAAAGCTTTTGGTTGCACCTGACCCGTGGGCTGGCGCGGATCGCAGGAGCAACTCTGCTCGCGACGCCGGATTCGATCGCCCTGACATTCCCACGCGCCTGACTTGGCGGCGGACAAAGCCTTGGTTATCTGGCACGGGCCGGTGAGGGCCTGTAGCTCAACGGTAGAGCCGGCCGCTCATAACGGCTAGGTTGGAGGTTCGAATCCTTCCGGGCCCACCAGCCTCACGCGCACCAGTCCGGGCGGACTGGCGAGCATGGGACTTCGAGCGAAGCGAGGGCCGACACGTCGGGGAGTAGCGCAGTCTGGTAGCGCATCTGCTTTGGGAGCAGAGGGTCGCAGGTTCGAATCCTGTCTCCCCGACCATCGGCCGCTCCGGAAATTACCGCGACTTGTTCTCGGTCTTTACGTTCGTGTTCACGTTGACGTCGACATCCGTGTTCTTGACTTTGTCGCCGAGATTGCCGGCCTCGTTCCCGACGTCATTGGCGATATTTCTGACGTCGTTGCCAACATCGCTCGCGGTGTTGGCGGCGACCTCTTCGTTGACCGTGACGCTGACCGTGTTGTTGGCCTGGTCTTTCGAAACATTGCAGGCCCCGAGGAGCAACAACGGGATTGCTAGCAAGATGCGCATCTTATCCTCCCTGAATTCGGGGGATCAACGCCGCTTGCCCCGTTTCGGCTCCGTCGTGATTCCGCCCGAAAGCACGGCGAGCATCGCGGTCCATGCGGCGACATTCTGACGCAGCTGTTCTGGATCGATCTTGTCGAGCGTGTCGTCGGGCGTGTGGTGCCAGTCGAAGTAGCGGGTGCCGTCCTGGCCCAGCGAGATCCACGGAGCGCCGGCCTTGATGGTTTCCTCGACGTCGGTGCCGTCGGCCTGCCCCTTGTCGTTCTTCGTGATTCCGAGCGGGGCAAGCACAGCGGTGAGCTGCGCATAGGCCGCCGGATCGGTCGTCATCAGGTGCGAGCTGAATCGCCAAATCCGGTCCGCGCCGAAATCGCTTTCGCCGGCGATGGCGTAACGGTCGGACGCGTGCGCCTTCGCCAGGGCTGCTCCGCCGAAGCCGCCGGGCTCTTCCGCGCCGAACCATACGACCCGAATCGTGCGCAGGGGCCGGCCTGCGTCCATGATCCGCTTGGCTGCCGCGGTGGTGATCGCGACGCCGGCTCCGTCGTCGATCGCACCGGTACCTTGATCCCAGCTGTCGAGGTGTCCGCCGACAAGCAGGATCGGAGCCTTCGGATCGCGACCGGGCACCTCGGCAATGACATTGCCCGACTGGCCGCCTTCGCTCTTCTGGCTGACGAGGGTCAGGTGCATCACGACCGGTTGGCCGCGCTTCAGGATTCGGACGAGTTGCTCCGCGTCCGGCACCGTAAGCGCTCCGGCCGGGATCGGTTTCGCTCCGTCGGTGAAATATTGGACGCCCGTGTGCGGGTTTCGGTGATGATCGGTTCCAATCGAGCGGATGACGATCGCCAGAGCGCCCTTCTTCGAGGCGATCGTCGGACCCTGTCGCCGCGGCGCTCCGAACTGGCCGTACCCGGATCCGTCCTGGGCAGGCATCATATGGTGATCAATGAAGACGATCTTGCCCCTGACGGCATCGTCCGGCGCGGCTCGAAGCGCGTCGACGCTGTCGAAGTGCGCGATTTGGCCGGTCACCCCTTCGGGGCCCGTCGAGCCGCTGTAGCCGAGGGCGGCCACGACCAGTTTTTGCGGGAAGGGTGAAACGATCTCCGCGCTTTCGGCCCCGCGTGTCCATACCGGCATGTCAAACGGCTCGATATGAACGTTGGAAAAGCCCATCGCGTTTAACTTTCGCACCGCCCAGTCACGGGCGCGCTGTTCCGCTTCCGTCGCGGCCAGCCTCTGGCCGACCTCGGTCGTCAGGCCTTCGACGATGTCCCAGGCATAATGATCGTTGGCGAAAGCATCGTCACGAAGCGCGGCGACCTTCGGGTCCTCGACCACCGGCGGCGGAAGTGTTGCGATCGACGTTTGCGCCAGGGCAGGCGCTGCGGCCGCGGCGAGAAGGACGGGGATGAGATAAGATTTCATAGAATCAGGCCTAGCAGGGAAGGGGAGGAAGTCACGGACCTCTGTCGATAAAATTCGGCGGCCAATCGATTAAAGCAGCCGCATCTGGTCGCCCTCGGGCGGCTGGAAGAGATCCGTTCGAAGGGCGAATTTCGCTTGATTGAGTCCGTATTTCTTGCATGCGATCTCGAAGCGAGTCTTCAGGAGCTCTGCCCAAGGGCCCTGGCCCCGCATCCGGCTGAAGAAATTAGGATCATTATCGCGCCCACCGCGAAGCGCGCGGATCGTCGCCATCACCTTGGCGGCGCGGTCGGGATAATGTTCGTCGAGCCAGGCGCGGAACAGGGGCGCGACCTCGTGCGGCAAGCGCACGGGCAGGTAAAAGCCCCCCGGCGCTCCCGCTTCGACCGCGGCCTCCACGATATGTTCGAGCTCATGGTCGGTTATTTGCGGCACGACCGGAGCAATGGCCACGTAGCAGGGCACGCCCGCATCATTCAGCGCTTTCATCGCCGCGAGCCGCTTCTTGGGCTGCGGAGCACGCGGTTCGAGCGTTCGCGCTATCTTTGGGTCCAGCGACGTGACCGAAATGGCGACCGAAGCAATCCTCAAGT
>JBKPKF010000141.1:0-5937 GCA_046730995.1 Pseudomonadota bacterium | reverse complement strand
CTCGTCGCCTTCAACCAGCGAGTCCACGAGCGCATCGATCCGTGGTGGGAACGGCTGTGGGTTCGCAGGCTGAGCTGGGCGGCGCTCGCGGCCTTCATCCTGTTCGCCGGCACATGGCTCTATTTCGCGACCGGGCTGCCCTCGTCCGAGAAACTGCTCGCCTACGAGCCTCCGCTTCCGACCAATGTTCGCGGGTATGACGGCGATCCCGTCCAGACGTTCGCCCGCGAGAGGCGGGTCGAGCTGGCCTACGACGAATATCCGCCGATGCTGATCCAGGCTTTCATATCGGCCGAGGACAAGACGTTCTTCCAGCACAACGGCATCGATTACACCGGCCTGGTGGGCGCGGTTGGCGACTATGCCGCGAAGACGGTCCTGGGCGGCGGCCGGGCGCGGGGCGGCTCCACGATCACCCAGCAGGTCGCCAAATATTTGCTGAAAGACAGCAGTTACAACATCGGCCGGAAGATCAGGGAGGCGATTCTCGCTTTCCGCCTCGAGTCGACCTTGCGCAAGGAGCAGATCCTCGAACTCTATCTCAACTCCATTTTCCTGGGCCGCAACGCCTATGGCGTGCAGGCGGCGGCACGGGCCTACTTCGACAAAGACGTCAACGAACTGACCCTCTCCGAAGCGGCCTATCTAGCGGTTCTTCCGAAAGCTCCGGCGAATTACGATCCCGAACGAGCGACGGAAAAGGCGCTCAATCGCCGCAACTACGTCCTTCGGGAGATGTACCGGAACGGCTACATCAGTGAGGATCAATGGAAGTCGGCAGCTGCGACTCCGCTTGGGACGATCCGGTACGGCAGCAACGAAAAATTCCACCAGCAGGGCGGCTACTTCATGGAGGAGGTTCGCCGCGAGCTGATCAAGCAGTTTGGCGAAGGTGCCGACAAGGGCCCGAACAGCGTTTACGGCGGCGGCCTGTGGGTGCGCAGTTCAATGATCCCCAAGATGCAAGACGCGGCGGCGCAGGCGCTTCGCGACGGCCTGACTCGCTTCGACGGCGGTCGGGGATGGCGCGACCTTGGTCAGAGCATCGATCTCGACAAAGGCGACTGGGCGGGACAGCTCGATCGGGCTGCCGTAGGCACCGGCTATCCCGATTGGAAGAAAGCGGTCGTGCTCTCCAAGAGCGACGGAACTGCGACCATCGGCTTTGCGAACGGGTCGACCGGATCGCTCCCCGCATCCGCGGCATCCATGCCCGTCCGCGGAGTCGGCGGTCCGGCCTTCGGCGCACTGAAGCCGGGCATGGTCATCATTGTGAAGCAACAGGCTCCTGGCTCCTTCCTTCTCCGATCGGTTCCGGAAGTGTCAGGCGGAATGGTCGCTGAGGAGGTTCATACCGGTCGCGTCCTCGCGGTGCAGGGCGGCTTCGACGTTGTCGGATCGAGCTACAACCGGGCGACTCAGGCGCTTCGCCAGCCGGGTTCCGCATTCAAGCCGGTCGTCTACGTGACGGCTTTGGAGAATGGCTTCACGCCGGCGACGATCGTCGTCGATGCGCCTTTTTGCGTGTGGCAAGGCGCTGGCCTCGGTAACAAATGCTTCGTCAATTTCGACAAGCGTTATGCCGGCCCCAAAACGATGCGCTGGGGCGTCGAGCAGTCGCGCAACCTGATGACCGTTCGCACCGCATCGCAGACCGGAATGCCGAAGGTCGTCGACACTGCAAAGAAGCTCGGAGTCGGCAATTTTCCAAATTATCTGTCGATCGCGCTCGGAGCCGGAGAGACGACCGTCTCCCGCCTCGTCAATGCTTATGCGATCCTTGCCAACCAGGGCAGATCAGTGAAGCCGACCCTCATCGATTTCGTTCAGGACCGCCACGGGAAGGTGGTCTTCCGAAGCGACAATCGCTGCGCCGTCATGGGCAATTGCAACGCGCCGGACTGGGACGGAAAGGCGATGCCGCGGCCGCCGAACCGCACTCGGCAGCTGCTGGAGCCGATGGCTGCGTTCCAGATGGTGCACATCATGGAAGGCGTGATCGAGCGCGGCACGGCGACGGTGCTGCGCGATCTCAATCGGCCGCTTTTCGGAAAGACCGGGACGACCTCCGGGCCGACCAACGTCTGGTTCGTCGGCGGCACGCCGGACATCGTCGCTGGCGTCTACCTCGGCTACGACCAACCGCGGAGCCTCGGTGGCTATGCCCAGGGCGGACGGATTTCCGCGCCGATTTTCAAGCAATGGGCAGAAGTTGCGCTCGTCGATCAGCCGAAGGTTCCGTTTGTCGCGCCCTCGGGCATTCGCTGGGTGAGGATCGACCGGGCGAGTGGAAAGCGCGTTTTCGGCATCTTTCCCATTCAGGAGGATCCCAAGTCGCAGGTCATCTGGGAGGCGTTCCAGCCGCAAACCGAGCCCCGGCGCTCGTATCGCGGTACCCAGGGCGATCCTTACGGCGATCAAGCCCAGCAGCAGGCGGCGCAGGTGAAAGTGGCCGCACGCCGCCCCCCGGCCACGCCGCGGTCGCCAGGACAAGTTCAGAGCAATAGCTTGCAAACGCAGAACGGCGTCTATTAGGCGTGTTTCGTCACCCCCGCGGAAGCGGGGGTCCCGCTTTTCTTCCCGCCGCAACGACGTAAGGCCGCGGGATTCCCGCTTTCGCGGGAATGACGAGGATGGAGTTGACGATGCGCGCCGAAGCGCAGGCCCATATCGACCAGATCAACGCTGCGACCGCTCTGCTCCGCCGGTTCCTCGACTGGGATCGCGCCCTGAAGCGGCTCCAGGAGCTGAACGCCAAGGTCGAAGACCCGGCGCTTTGGAACGATCCCAAGGCGGCGCAGGACGTCATGCGCGAACGTCGCCGCCTCGAAGAGGCGATCAAGGCGACGCAAGCGATCGAAAGCGAGCTCGCCGATACCGCGGAGCTGATCGAGCTTGCGGAAAGCGAGGGCGATGTAGCACTCGTCGACGATGGAGTGCGAAGCCTCGCCGAGCTCGCCGAGCGGGCCGAGCGCGACAAGGTCGCCGCGCTCCTTGCCGGCGAGGCCGATGCCAATAGCGCCTATGTCGAGATCAATGCCGGCGCCGGCGGCACGGAGAGCCAGGACTGGGCCGAGATGCTCCAGCGCATGTATACGCGCTGGGGCGAGCGCCACGGGTTCAAGGTCGAGCTGATCGACCACCATTCCGGCGAGCAGGCCGGGATCAAATCGGCGACCATCCTGGTGAAGGGCGAGAACGCCTACGGCAACCTCAAGGTCGAAAGCGGCGTGCATCGCCTGGTGCGCATCAGCCCCTACGACGCCAATGCCCGCCGCCACACGAGCTTCTCCAGCGTCTGGGTCTATCCGGAAATCGACGACGACATCGACATCCAGGTGAATGAAGCGGAGCTCCGCATCGACACCTACCGGGCGTCAGGCGCTGGCGGACAACATGTCAACACGACGGACAGCGCCGTCAGGATCACGCACGTGCCCACGGGGATCGTCGTCGCCTCCCAGAACGACCGCTCGCAGCATAAGAACCGCGCTCAGGCGATGAAGCAGCTGAAGGCCCGTCTCTACGAGGCCGAGCTTCAGAAGCGCGAGGCCGAGGCGAGCGCCACCAACGCCGCCAAGACGGACATTGGCTGGGGCCACCAAATCCGCTCCTACGTCCTGCAGCCGTACCAGCTGGTGAAGGACCTCAGGACCGGAATGACGTCGACCAGCCCAAGCGACGTGCTCGACGGCGATCTCGACCGGTTCATGGCCGCGGCCCTGTCCCAGCGCGTGACCGGCGAGACGGTCGAGGTCGAGGATGTGGAGTAGGGCTGCTGCGATCGGGGCGGCACTGGCGCTTGCCGCCTGCCGCGCGCAGCCGAGCGAACCGCAATTCCCCAATGCGCACCGTCCGGTTGCGCCCATCGTCGGGGACACTTTTTCAACCGAGGATGCACGCGACCGGCTGGGCGAAGCCGACGAGGTGATGCAGCTCGCCGGGATGAAGCCCGGAATGTCGGTCGCCGACGTTGGCGCGGGCGGCGGCTACTACACGATTCGTCTCTCGCGGATCGTCGGGTCGAAGGGCAGGGTGCTTGCCGAGGACATCGTCCCCGATACGCGCGACCGGCTGAGCGACCGGGTCCAGCGAGAGAATCTGGACAATGTCGCGGTGAAGCTCGGAACCGCGGACAATCCGATGCTGCCTCACGCGTCGTTCGACCGGGTATTCCTGGTCCACATGTACCACGAGGTGGCTTCGCCTTACGCCTTCCTGTGGCACCTCAGGGATGGCGTGAAGCCCGATGGCCTGATCATCGTCGTCGATTCCAATCGCCAGGTCCAGCGTCACGGGATTCCTCCAACGCAGCTCAAATGCGAACTTGGCGCCTTGGCTCTCCAGCCCGTGAAATTCAGCTTCCTGACCGGTGGCGAAGTTTATCTCATGGCATTCCGCCTTGCCGGTCCGCGGCCCGAGCCCGGCAAGATCAGGGCCTGCGCGAGCTAAAGCCAGCCAGTCCGGCGGAAGCGGTCGTACAGCCACAGGCAAACGACCACGATGACCCCGATGACGACGTAATAGCCGTATCGCTCATGCAGCTCCGGCATGTTCTGGAAGTTCATTCCGTAGATACCCGCGATCGCCGTCGGGACGGCGAGGATTGCCGCCCAGGCAGCCAACTGGCGCGTAATCGTCCCGACCCTTTGCTGCTCGATTAGCTGGCTGAGCTGGAACACAGCTGTCAGGGCATCGCGCAGCGCATCGACACGGGACTGGATGCGCCGGACATGATCCTGGACGTCACGGAAATAAGGGCGAGCCTCTTGCTCGATGCCGGGCAACTCCTGTCGAGCCAGCTTTAGGGCAACCTCATACATCGGTCCCAATATTCGCTGCATCCGGCTAAGCTCGCGCCTGAGCGCGAAGATGTGGTTGACCTGGTCGCGCTCCAGGAAGCTTTCGGCCGCCTGGGCCTCCATCTCGAGCACTTCTTCCTCGATGTCGTCGACCAGCGGCGCATAGCCGTCGACGATATAGTCCAGCACCGCGTGAAGCAGGTAGTCGGTGCCCTGCATGAGCAGCTTCGGCGCTTTCTCGAGCTGCTCGCGGAGCGCCGTATGCGCCCGTTCGGAGCCGTGCCGCACGGTGATGATGTGGCTGTGCCCGACGAAGATCGCCGTCTCGCCATATTCGATCGTCTCGCCAGCCAAGCGCGCCGTTCGGGCGACGACGAACAACTGGTCGCCGTAGACGTCGACCTTGGGCAGCTGGTCGGCCTTGATGGCGTCCTCGACCGCGAGCGGATGAAGGTCGTAACAAGCCTCAAGCTTGTTCATCTCTTCGGGGGTCGGATCGGCAATGCCGATCCAGATGAATTCGGTCCTGTTCTCCGCGCAATCGACCTTCTCGTCGATCTCGACGCTACGGACTCGCGCTCCGTCGCGGTACAGAAAGGCGGCCACAACCGACATCGCAAGCCCCCAGGGTTCCTGCGCCGGAAGTGCTTCTAACAGCTGATCGAAAAGGAGTCTGTGAGCTTCTAGAGGAGCCCGATGCGCCGGAAGCTGGTGCACTGATCGCCCGCGAACACGAGATGGTCGAGGATCGTACAATCCAGGGCCTCGGCGGCTGATACGAGTCGGCGCGTCGCGCGGCAGTCCGAGTCGCTCGGCCGCGGATCGCCGCTTGGGTGATTGTGAGCGAGGAGGATTCCGGCGCTTCGATGTTCGGCAGCGTCGGCGATGATGTCGCGCAACGGAAAATTGGCGCCCGTTTCGTCGCCCTCGTGGCGCGAAACATGGACGCAGCAAGCCTTGTCGTCGACGTGCGCCACCCACAGGCATTCCCGCTTTGGATCGGATTCCGCCAAACAACCTGCGAAGAAGGCTTTGGCGGCGGAGAGGCCGTCGAGCTGGAGCGGGTGTTCGGCACGCTGATACCGCATTGCGCCAGCCTATGCGCCCGCCGCGCCGCGGCCCACTCGAACCGCAT
>JBKPKF010000140.1:0-2203 GCA_046730995.1 Pseudomonadota bacterium | reverse complement strand
CCGAGTGAGGTTGTCGTTCCATGCGGCTGCACGACGAAGCGCGCGGTAGTGGGTCCGAAACGCTCTTCGGATACGATCACCCGGCTCTCGACGATCGGACGATAGAATTCGCTCTGCGCGAAGGCGTAGGCAAAACGTCTCTCGAGGCTCGCTAGCGTTTCCTCCGAACCATAGATCGGGACCGGCGCATCGAGCACTTGCGAAAGCGGCCGAAGTTCATCGATGCCGTGGACATGGTCGCCATGGTCGTGAGTGACGATGACTGCGTCGAGGCGGCCTATCTCCGCCGTGAGCAATTGTTGGCGAAGGTCCGGCCCGCAATCGACCAGGACGTTCGCGCCGCCGCTTTCGACAAGGATGGAGGAGCGCAGGCGGTGGTTCCGCGGCTCCACGGGATCGCATTGACCCCAGTGATTGCCGATCTTGGGGACCCCAGTCGACGTCCCGCAGCCAAGGATACGGATTTTCAAGCTTCTACCCTTGGGCCTTGCTGAACAATTTGAAGAAGTTGGCGGTGGTCACCTCGCCTAGCTCCTCGGGCGTTTCGCCCCTCAACTCGGCAACGAACGCGGCGGTATCCGCAACGAAGGCGGGTTCACACTTCTGTCCGCGATGCGGGACCGGCGCCAGGAAGGGCGAGTCCGTCTCGACTAGCATCTGGTCGGCGGGGAGCCATTTAGCGGTCGCCTGCAGGTCGGCCGCGTTCTTGAAGGTCACGATCCCGGACAGCGAGACGTAGAAGCCGAGATCGAGGCCCTTGCGCGCGAGCTCAGCCGAGCCGGTGAAGCAATGGAGGACACCGCTCACACCCCCCGCCCTCACCGCGGCCTCCAGGATTTCGGCCGTGTCGGTCTCGGCATCGCGGGTATGCACGACCAACGGAAGCCCCGCCTGGCGGGCGGCCTCAATGTGCGCCTGGAAGCGCTCGCGCTGGGCCGCGCGGTCAGACTTGTCGTAATAATAGTCGAGCCCGCATTCACCGATGGCGATCACACGGGAATGTGATGCTGCCTCCACAAGGGCCCCCGCGCCGAGGTCCGGATGGGCGTCGGCTTCGTGCGGGTGAACACCGACGGTTGCCCACACATCAGCGTTGCGCTCCGCCACGGCGATGACGTCATTCCATTCGCTCTGACGAGTCGAGATATTGAGGAATCCGCAAACGCCGCGTTCGCGCGCGTTTCCAAGGACTTGATCCTGGCGTTCTACAAGCCCTTCGTAATTCAGGTGGCAATGGCTGTCGATCAGCCTCACGCCGGCTCCTCCGCTTCCTCGAGCTCAAGCTTGGGGAACAAGGGCGTCGGCTGCGCGATTGGATCTCCGCCCGCACCGGAATCGATCAAGGTCAGCAGCTTTTCAACCGATGCCGGAATGATCGGGCCAATGGCTGAAGCGAGGTGTCGAAGCGCCGCGACGATCGTACCGAGAACGGCCGCCATTCGTTCAGGATCCGTCTTCCGAAGTGCCCATGGGGCCTCCGCGTCCACATAGGCATTGCACGCGAACACGGCGCGCAGCCAGGCTTCGATTCCGACGGAAAACGCCAACCGCTCGAACGCTTCCGGCACTTCCTTATTTGTTGCCGTTTCAACCACGGCCAACAGTTCTTGGTCGCTGGACGTCTTCCCCGGCGCGGGAAGAACACCGCCCAAATTCTTGTGAATCATCGATAACGTGCGCTGCGCAAGATTGCCGAAGCTATTCGCAAGCTCGGCATTGGCGCGGTTGACGATCGCCTCGGCGCTGTAGCTTCCGTCCTGCCCAAACGGCACTTCGCGGAGCAGGAAATAACGCAGGGCATCGACCCCGAAGCGCTGGGCGAGCACCATCGGATCGACGACATTGCCGACGCTTTTCGACATTTTCTCGCCGCGGCTCAGAAGGAAGCCGTGCCCGTAGACGCATTTCGGAAGCTCTATTCCCGCCGACATCAGGAACGCCGGCCAATAGATTGCGTGGAAGCGCACGACGTCCTTGCCGATCAGGTGGATATCGGCGGGCCAATAGCGCTTCCACAGCTCTGTATCGTCGGGATAGCCGAGGCCGGTGAGATAGTTGGTGAGTGCGTCGAGCCAGACGTACATGACGTGGCCGGGGCTATCGGGCACCGGAACACCCCAGTCGAAGCTCGTGCGTGAGATCGACAGGTCCGAGAGCCCGCCCTCCACGAACCTCAGCACCTCGTTGCGGCGGCTTTCGGGCC
>JBKPKF010000139.1:0-9587 GCA_046730995.1 Pseudomonadota bacterium | reverse complement strand
CGCGAGGCTCATGCCGAACGCGCTCATGCGTCAGGAGCCAGAGCACGCGCCCGTGGCCGTCGCGCGGCGGGATGCAGCGGATGAGGTCGGGGTCGGCATCGCCGACCACGCACGGCAGAACCGCCACTCCGAATCCGGAGCGGACAGCGGACAGCAACCCGCTCGAACTCGCGTGATGCATGGCGACACGGTCTTCCAAATCCATGCTGCGTAGCCACGCCTGGTAATGCTCCCAGAGCTTGGCCCCGCCGCCCCCCACGATCGCGTGGCGTTTCAGCTCCTTGATGGAGGTCGGCCGGCCGTGACGCTCGGCATAGTCACGGCTGCAGTAAAGCGTCCAGTCGTCGACGCCGAGTTGGCGCCCGACGAGTCCCACCGGCTGGTCTTCCGAGCTGCTTCGAAGGGCAATGTCGGCTTCACCGTCGCCGAGGTCGCGAAGGGCGCTGCTCGTATCCAGCTCGACCATGATTTCCGGATGAAGGTCGTGGAGGTCCCTCAGGAGCGGCGATATCAGCGAGAGGGCATAGATTTCTTCGGACGTAATCCTGACGCTGCCGGTGAGATCTCGGTTTCGAGCGGAGGCCGCTTCGGTAAAGGCCTCGGCCGACACCTCGACCCGCCTGGCCTTGTCCACCAGATCCTGCCCGGCCGGAGTGAGCACGTAACCGGCCTGCCTTTTCTCGAACAACCGGATGCCGAGCGCTTCCTCGAGCGCGGCGATGCGGCGGGCAACGGTGGTTTGGCTGGTGCCGAGCGTCTTCGCCCCCGCCAGCGTGCTGCCTTCGCGCGCAACCGCGAGGAAGTATCTGAGATCATTCCAGTCCAGCATTCGGGGCACATTTAGCTCCTGCGGAATCCCGGGACGTTCTGCAATTTTGCAGAATGATAGCACGACATCGTTGCTCACGTAAGTTGCAAAATGCGACTAATTAAAGGGTCGCACCCAAACAGGAGGAGGCGACCATGAGCGCCATTCGGATCATCATCGCATCGGCCTTAATCACCACGGCAGCGATTAAGGCGGTTCCGGCCCTCGCGGAGCCGGTTGCCAGCCAGGACCTCAATGTCAGCATCGTCAGCACCGCGGATCTCGACCTCTCGACCCAGGCCGGCCGCAAGGCCCTCGACCACCGGCTAGTCAACGCCGCCCGCGAAGTCTGCGGATCCGCGTCGGATGTCGACCTTGCCGGGAAGAACAAGGTCCGCGCCTGCCGCGAGAACGTGCTCACCGACGCCCGCACGAGGGGCAATCAGTTGGCAAGCCGCGGAGCCGCGATCACCGTCGCAGCTCGATAAAGTCCCCGTAGTCCACTCCCCTGGACCCCCGTGAAGGCCGCCGGTTTCCCCCGGTGGCCTTCATTTTGTCCAAGGCGGAACGAAGATTCATGGAAATGTCAGACACTTGATGTATCTTCGTCACCGGCGGGGAGGGATGGACTATGCGTGGCGCCCAGCCACTTCGGGTCGCCGACACCTTCGGCGAGAGTGACCATGTCCGGCACTATTGGGAGCACGGATATGCGATCATTCGCGGGTTGTTCGCACCCGACGAAATCGAGCAAATTGCCGCTGCGACCGACCAGGTTTACGCTGAAGGCGCTGCGCACGGCCGCAGCTTCCGCCACGGCAACCTGTTCTACAATGTCGCGGCGCAGGCGGACGGCGAACCGTTCGTGCGGATGGCGCAGTGGCCGTCCTACCATCAGCAGCTACTGAACCGAGTCCGGCTCGACAGGCGCATTGCGGGCCTCCTCGAACCTTTGATCGGCCGCCACCTCAAGCAGATCATCAACCAGGTCCACTGGAAGGCGCCGGGCTCGCTTGGCGATTTCGCCTGGCACCAGGACAGCCGTTCGCGGCGGCCCGCCTCGGCCTATCGCAACCTCGCGACCTCCTACGTGCAGACCGGGCTGGCGATTGATCCGCACACGCCAGAGTCGGGATGCCTGCAGTTCATTCCGCGCAGCCACCTGCGCGGCGATCTCGGCATGGACTGTTCGAGAAAGGCACTGGGAGCGGCGATGACGGCTGGTGCGCTGGGCGCGGTGGGCCTGTCGGAAGCGGATGCCGTGGACCTGTTGCTCGAACCGGGGGATCTTGCGCTTTGGAGCCCTTATCTGGTGCACGGGTCGGGCACGAACCGCTCCAGTCACAAGCGGCGGCTATACATCAATGGCTACGTCCGCGGGGCCGATTGCGACCGTGGCGAATGGGCCTTTCGCGACGGCAAGCCCGTTCCGTTCGGTCCGAGGCCGGTCCTGGTGCATTATGAGGAGCTTCACGAGCGCCCCGGTCCCCACTACGTCGATTGAATGAAGATTACGGGCGGCTGTCATTGCGGCGCGGTTCGGTTCGAGGCGGATCTGCCCGAACCACCGGTGCCAGCGCTCGACTGCAATTGCTCCGTCTGCCGGATGACCGGCTTCCTCCACATCATGGTGCCGCACGATGAGTTCGAGCTCGTCACCGGCCGTGACGCGCTCAGCAGCTATCGTTTCGGCACGGGTGTGGCCGAGCATCTCTTCTGCCGTCATTGCGGCGTGAAGAGCTTCTACCAGCCGCGTTCGCATCCCGAGGCGTGGAGCGTGAACGCGAACTGTCTCGATACGCCGGTCGGACTGGAGGTTGAGACATTCGACGGCCGCAACTGGGAGCAGGCCAAGGCGAATCTCGACGTGCAGGAATAGCGCGGTTACGGCGGTGCGATGCACCGCCCGCTGCGCCTGACGATCGATCGTTCCGCGATTCAATCCAACTGGCGTTGGTTACAGGACCACGCAAGCGTCCCCGCGGGGGCGGCTGTAAAGGCGGATGGCTATGGACTTGGCGCGCGCGAGACGACCGAGGCTTTGGTCGAAGCCGGCTGCCGCGACTTCTTCGTGTCGACTTGGGCCGAAGCCGAAGAGCTGGGGAAACTGCCTGAGAATGTGAGCTTGCTGGTGCTGCACGGCGTCGGACCGGATGATGCCGATGCGGCGCTCGCTTCTGCGGCTCGGCCTTGCCTGAACACGGCGGAGCAGGTCGCGCGGTGGAAACAAATCGCACCGGATCGCCCCTGCGATGTGATGGTGGATACCGGGATCAATCGGCTCGGCTTGAGGCCGGCGGAAATCGATCTTCTGGACGGTCTCACTATCGACACGCTGCACAGCCATCTGGCCTGCGCCGACGAAGACAGTCCGTTGAACGCAATGCAGCTCGAGCGATTCCGGGCGGTGGCGTCCGCGGTTCCCGCCCGGCGCTACAGCTTCGCCAATTCCGCCGGCATCTGCCTTGGGGCCGGCTATAGTTTCGATCTCGTTCGGCCGGGCCTTGCGCTCTACGGCGGAGTTCCGCGCGCGGAGGCGGAGGGCAACATCCGCCAAGTCGCGCGGGTCGAGGCGCAGATCGTCCAGCGCCGAACCATTCCGGCCGGCGAAACCTGCGGATACGGCGCGACCTTCGTCGCCAAGGAGGATACCGAGGCCGCGATCCTCAACATCGGCTATGCCGACGGATACTTGCGTGGATTTTCGTCGCACGGATCCGCTTTCGCCGGCGAGTTCGCACTGCCGGTTCTCGGGCGGGTGTCGATGGATTTGATTGCGGTCGGCTGCGACGCCGAACCGGGCCTTAAGGAAGGCGAGTGGGTCGAGATCGACTACGACCTGCCCTCGGCGTCGAAGCAGTCCGGCCTTTCGCAGTACGAGCTTTTGACGACGCTCGGGTCTCGGTTCGAGCGGGTCTGGCGTTAGGCGCCAACGTCTTAGGCTCGTAGCGGCAGAGGTCGATCACCGGGCAGCGCCAGCACTCAGGCAACCGGGCCTTGCAGGTGTACCGCCCGTGCAGGATCAGCCAGTGGTGAGCGTCACGGCGGAAGGGTTTGGGCACGATCCTGTCGAGCTTGGTTTCGACCTCATCGACATTCTTTCCAGGCGCGATGCCGGTTCTATTGCAGACCCGGAAGACGTGCGTGTCGACGGCGAACGTCTCCTCCCCAAACGCCGTATTGAGAACGACGTTGGCCGTCTTGCGGCCTACTCCGGGAAGCTCCTGGAGCTCTTCCCGCGTCCGCGGAATTTCACCGCGGTGCTTGTCGATCAGCGCCTGGCTGAGCGCGATGACGTTCTTCGCCTTGGTGTTGAACAGGCCGATCGTCTTGATTGCTTCGCGCAACTTCTCCTCGCCCAGTTCGATCATGTGGCGTGGCGATTTTATGTGCTCGAACAGGGGTTTGGTTGCGATATTGACGCTCGCGTCCGTGGCCTGCGCGGAGAGCACAACCGCGACGAGCAATTGATAGGGATTGGTCGATTCTAGCTCGGTGGTCGGCGAAGGATTCTCCTCAGCCAGCCGGCGAAAGAATTCGAAAACCTCGTCGCTCTTCACAGCGATTCGATCACGTCCCGCATGGAATAAAGGCCAGCTGGCTTCCCCACGAGGAAGCGGGCTCCGGCGAGCGCTCCTCGCGCGAAGATCATGCGGCTCTCGGCACGATGGGAAAGCTCGATCCGCTCCCCGTCCGCCGCGAAGATCACCGCATGCTCGCCGGCAACCGATCCGCCACGCAGCGACGCGAAACCGATCGTGCCCGCTTCGCGCTTATGAGGCTCGCCGAAGCGATCGAAACGGCCGAGTTCCGGCAATGTCTTGCCGCGCGCCTGCGCCGCCGCCTGGCCGAGCAGAAGCGCGGTTCCGGACGGGGCATCGACCTTGTCCCGGTGGTGCATTTCGACAATCTCAATGTCCCACTCCGGTCCGAGCCGTGCGGCGGCTTGCTCAACCAGCGCGCGAAGCAGATTGACCCCGACCGAGGTATTCGGCGCGCGAAGGACTGCGACCTCCCTCGCAGCGGCGGCGATCCTTTGATCCGCAAGCTCGTCGAGGCCTGTCGTTCCGATCAGGATCGGGACGCTCGCGGAAACCGCGCGGTCGAGGCTCGCCTGCAGCGCCCCGGACGCCGAGAAATCGACCAATACATCGCCATGATCCTGGTCAATTGCGAAGGCCGGGTCTTCTGAAACGGCCTTGGCGATTGCCTTCCCCATGCGGCCATCGGGCGCGATCAGGGAAATGCGGATCGGCTGGTCGGAGGTTCGCATTACCTCGGGCTTAGCGAAGCCGTTCCTGCAGCGCCAGCGCGGCGGCGGGAGCGCGAACCTTCGCGCCGTTGATCATGAAGATGTAGGCATCGCCGCGTGCGCGCCAATCGCGAGCCTTGGCCGCGAAGCCGTCGAGCGCGGCGTTGTCATAGCCGGTTGGCACGTCTTCGCTCATCCGCTGCAGCCGCGCGTAGGCGAAATCCGCCGTGTCTGTTTCTATGCAGGGATAATCGTCCGAATCGTCGAACACGACGGCGACGTTGCGCGCGCGGCAAAGCTCGAAGAATTTGTCGTCCTCGAAGCTGCGATGTCGCGGCTCGATTGCGTGGCGCAGCTTCACGCCGCCGACGTCCTCGGGCAGGAGGTCAATGAAGCCCGCGATGTCGTCGGGATCGAACCGACGGTAGTGCGTGAATTGCCACAGGATCGGCCCGAGCTTGGGCCCGAGCGCCGCAAATCCTTGATCGAAGAAGCCGGCTAGTCCCTCTTTCGCCTCGGCGAGCTTGGATTTCATTACACAATAGCGCGAGCCTTTGACCGCGAACTGGAATCCGTCGGGCGCGACCTTTTCCCAATTCTCCCAGCTTTTCGGCTTCTGGCGGCCGTAGAAGGTCGCGTTGATCTCGAGCGCGGTCATCGCGCGCGACGCATATTCGAGCTCGCTCTTCTGCGGCAGAGTGTCCGGATAAAAGACTCCGCGCCACGGCGGGTAGGTCCAGCCTCCGACACCGATGCGGATCGTCCCTTCGCTCATCGCGATTCGCTCTCTAGGGTGGCGTGATGGAAATCCGCAACATCCTCGTCCTGACCGGTGCCGGAGTGTCGGCGGAAAGCGGGCTTGCGACCTTTCGAGGGCCCGACGGGCTGTGGGAAGGCCACCGTGTCGAGGATGTCGCGACCCCCGAAGCCTTCCGGCGCGACCCGACGCTGGTCCACGCTTTCTACGACGCGCGGCGGGCGAAGCTCGGCACGGTCGAACCCAATGCGGCGCATAAGGCGCTCGCGCGGCTCGACGCGGAATGGCCCGGCGAGTTGCTGCTGGTTACCCAAAACGTCGACGACCTGCACGAGCGGGCAGGATCGAAGCGGCTGCTCCACATGCACGGCGAGGTAATGAGGGGCTGGTGCCTCGCATGCGACGAGCGCTTCGCCTGGGCCGGGCCGATGGGCGAGGGGGCCACGTGCCCAGTCTGCCAGGTCGAGAGGCAAGTCCGCCCCGACATCGTCTGGTTCGGCGAGATGCCCTACGAAATGGAACGGATCGAAGAGGCGCTCCAGCGCGCGGACCTGTTCGTCTCGATCGGGACATCGGGCGCGGTCTATCCCGCCGCGGGCTTCGTCCAGACAGCGCGCTACTGCGGCGCACGGACGCTCGAGATGAACCTCGAGCCCAGCATCGGCAGCATGTTCTTCGACGAAAGCCGGATCGGGAAGGCTGGAGATTTAGTCCCGGCGTGGGTCGACGAGCTGCTTCAGTCCGCCCACTCGAGCCCGATTTCGCGGTAGAAGCCGCGGTCTTCGCCCCATTTGGGGCTCACCTTCACATGCAGGAACAAATGCACCGAGCGGCCGAGGTGCTCGGCGATCCCCTCGCGCGCGGCCGCGCCGATAGCCTTAAGCCGTTGTCCTCCCTTGCCGATCACAATCGACTTCTGGCTTTCGCGCTCGACGAGAATCTGCTGGCGTATCGTCGTTGAGCCGTCGGGGCGATCTTCCCAGGTCTCGGTCTCGATCGCAGTTGCATAGGGCAGCTCCTGATGGAGCTGGTTGACGACCTGCTCGCGCGTCAGCTCGGCCGCGACCATGCGGTCGGTCGCGCCGGAGACTTCGTCTTCCGGATAGAGCCATGGCCCTGACGGCATGACGTCGGCCAGTGCCTGCTTAAGGTCCGGGACGCCATCGCCTTGCGTGGCGCTGATCATGAAGACCTTTTCAGGGTTCAGCCGCTCAGTGAGATCGGCCGATAGAGCGAGGAGCTGCGGCTTCTTCACCAGGTCGATCTTGTTGAGGACGAGCAACAGTGGATGTTCGCGCTTCCCCAGGCCGTCGAGGACCTCATGTTTCACGCGCTCAGAAGCGTCGATCACCAGCAGGATCACGTCCGCGTCGTGGGCCCCTGTCCAGGCCGCCGCGACCATCGCCCGGTCGAGCCGCCGGCGCGGCTCGAAGATGCCGGGGGTGTCGACGAGCAGGATCTGGGCTTTGTCATGGATCGCGATGCCCATCAGCCGCGCCCGCGTTGTCTGCGCTTTGGGGCTGACGATCGCGACCTTCTGGCCGACAAGGGCGTTCACCAGCGTCGATTTGCCCGCATTCGGTGCCCCGATCACGGCGACGAAGCCGGCGCGGGTGTCGGTCATTTCAGCTGCGCCAATAAAGCCGTTGCCGCGGCGGTTTCCGCCTCCTGCTTCGACGAACCTTCCGCCGTGGCTACGCCCAACTTCGGCACCGACACGCGCACTTCAAACTTTGGCATGTGGTGGGCGCCGGTGCGCGACACGACTTCATAAACCGGCGCTATGCAGCCCCGCGCCGCGGCCAGCTCCTGGAGCGCCGATTTCGGATGGTGCGGAGCGCGCTCCTGGCCCGCGAGATAGGGTTCCCAGCGCGCCAGGATGAAGCGCTCGGCGTATTTCATCCCGCCGTCGAGCAGCAACGCTCCGATCAGCGCCTCGACAACGTCGCCGACGACATTGTCGCTCATATTCGCGCCGTCCGAGCGGGCCTGCCTGCCGAGACGGATCAGCGCCGGAAGCCCGAGTTCGCGCCCGACCTCGGCGCAGGTTTCGCGCGCGACCAGGGCGTTGAAGCGGCGCGATAATTTGCCCTCCGGCTCATTCGGGTAGCGGTCGTATAAAGCGCGGGCGATAACAATGCCGAGCACTCGGTCCCCGAGGAATTCGAGGCGCTCATAACTGTCCGGACCGGTGCTCGAATGGGTGAGCGCACGCTCAAATAATGACAAGTCACTGGCCGCATGCCCCAGCTGCTTTCGGACGAACCCGGCGACTTCATCCGCCATTGCGGCTTTCCGAATAACCATTGCCGATACGTTTACCGCGCAGCGCCGTGAACCAGGTCCAGGGCTTGATCCACGACGCGCTTCCGTCAGTCGACCAGAAGGTGATCATGGCCCGGCCGATGAGATTTTCGACCGGGACCATGCCGATCCCGCCCTCGGCTGGGGAAAAACGGCTGTCGAGGCTGTCGTCGCGATTGTCGCCCATCAGGAACACATGGTCCTGTGGGACCCTGACCGCACCAAAGTCGTCAGCGGGCCCGCCGTCGACCTGATTCAGGATCGTGTAGCTCGGTCCTCCGGGGAGTAACTCGCGGAACGCCGAATAAAGGCAGAGTTTGCGCCCTCCGGATGCAGCGACAACCGGCGCTGCGCCCGGTGCAATCTTGCACGGACTGTTCTCGCTGATCGGCGCACGGAAAGGCGGCAGCGCATCGTGGTTCACCGGCTGGCCGTTGAGGATCAATTGGCCGCCCCGGACCTCCACAGTGTCGCCCGGCAGCCCGATCACGCGCTTGATGAGGTCGGAATCCTCTGCCGGATGCCGGAACACCACAACATCGCCGCGCTTTGGCAGGCCGCTGAAGATCCGTCCGTCGAAGGACGGGATTTGCAGCGGAAAACTGTAGCGTGAGTAACCGAAGGGCCATTTCGAAACGGCGAGATAGTCGCCGATGTACAGCGTCGGAAGCATCGATCCCGACGGAATGCTGAACGGCGCGAATACAAAGCTCCTCAGCGCCCAGGCCAGCACGACCAAACCCAGGATGAAGCGGGCGAGGCTCCGGCGTTCTTGGCGGCGCTTGGACTCATCCGCTTCGGCGCCGGCAGGATTCGGGAGGGACGATTGCATGGCCGCCGCTTGTTTCCGTCGGACGCGGTGAGGTCAAGCCGGGGTAGCAATTGGCAAGGGTGGCACTATGTGCTTCGGCCATGGCCGCCAGGAAGCCGCAGTCCGGAACGCGACGTCTCGAGGAGCTCTTCGCGGCCGAGCCCGACCGGCTCAGCCGATTGAGCGCCGATGTTGCGGGCCTCTATCTCGACTGGTCGAAAACGCACCTCGATGAGAAGACAATCGAGCGGTTTGTCGAGCGTTGCGACATAATGGGCTTCGCTGCCGCGCGTGACGCTTTGTTTGCCGGAGCGATCGTCAATCCGAGCGAAGGACGAGCAGCAACGCACCTAGCCGAGCGAGGGAGCGGCGCGCCCGGAGAAGTGGATCTCGCGACTGCCAGGCGTCAGCGCATGCGAGCGATGGTCGATGCGATCGAGGCGGGTGCTTTTGGTGATGTTACCGGCATTTTGCACATCGGGATCGGCGGGTCGGTCCTGGGGCCCGCGCTGCTGGTCGATGCGCTCGGTCGTCGGCGTTCGAAGATCAGCGTTCGTTTCCTATCGAACATCGATGGCACGGCGTTCGACGATGCGGTGAAGCCGCTCGATCCCGCCACCACCCTGGTCGTGGTGGTGTCGAAGACCTTCACCAC
>JBKPKF010000138.1:0-8049 GCA_046730995.1 Pseudomonadota bacterium | reverse complement strand
TGCAAGCGTGACTGTGCGGCCATTCCTCTAGGCCCCGACTTGCGTCGGGGCTCAAGCAACCAACCCGGGCGGCGAGCCGGAACCAGGCCCATATGCCGCCCCTATTCGGTCTTGCACCCGGTGGGGTTTACCGTGCCGGTTCCGTCGCCGGCACCGCGGTGCGCTCTTGCCGCACCCTTTCGACCTTACCCGTCCGAAGGCGGGCGGTATTCTTTCTGTGGCACTGTCCCTGACCCCCCTTCGCCAAGGCTATGGAGGACCGCCGGGCGTTACCCGGCACCGCAGTTCCGTGGAGCCCGGACTTTCCTCGTGCCTCAAGTGAGACCCGCGGCCGCCCGGCCCTCTGGCCTGCATAATATGGGCTATTGGGGTCTCGGCAGCAACAGAGCGAGCAGTTTTGCCCTGCATTCGCCGTCGATGATGCCGTCGATGAGGTCAGGCCGGAAGCGGCGCTGGAAGGCGATGACCGCCTTTTGCGTGTCGGTCACGTCATATCCGAAACGTTCGAGCGCGAGGAGGAAGCCCGCGTCGGTCCAATAGGGGTCTATCAGGTCGCGTGTGGGGCTGGGCAAAGCGAGGCGGCGCTTGGCGAGCGCTTCCCACGGGAAGAGTTCTCCCGGGTCCTCCTTGCGCGCGGGCGCGACATCGGAATGGCCGACGATATTGCCGCGGCCGATGCCGTGCCGTTCCTTGATGTCGGAGACCAGCGGGATGAGCGAGGCAATCTGCTCATCGGGAAACGGCCGATAGCCGAACTCATGTCCGGGGTTTACGATTTCGATTCCGACACTGGCGCTGTTGATGTCGGTAACGCCGCGCCAGCGTGATTTGCCGGCATGCCAGGCGCGCTTCGATTCATCGACCAGGCGATACACGGTCCCGTCTTCGTCGATGCAGTAATGCGCGGAGACCTTGGCCTCTGGCGAAGTCAGGCGGCAGAGCGCGCCTTCGCAGTCCGGCATGCCGGTATAATGGAGGACAATCATCGAGACGGGCAGCTGCCGATCGTCGAAGTTTGGGGACGGCCGTTCGATGAAGTCCAAATCCACGCGCACTATGGCGCACAGCTACGGCGGTGGGGTCAAGTCCCCGATGCCGCCCTGCGGTCCGGTCCCCCGCGTTTCTCGACCCGGCTTCCATCGCCGATCAACCGATAGAGCCCGCGCGCATGGATGTCCGCTCCAAGCTTATTCGTATTCCCGATCACCGTTTCGCCGGCGCCCAGCATCAGCCAGCCGTCCTCGGCCATCGAACCGGCCAGGCGCTCGAATGCGAGGGCCTTCTTCTCAGGGTTCAGATAAAGCAGCACATTTCGGCAGAGGACGATATCGAAGTCCCCGGGATGCGGCGCCGGTTCGAGCAGGTTGTGGACCTGGAAGCGCACCGGCTTCCTCAGCGGCTCGACCGCGCGCCAGCCATCGCTCGTCTCTTCGAACCATTTGATCATCTGGTTGATGCCAAGGCCGCGCTGAACTTCGAACTGGCTATAGGTCCCGCTGCGCGCGCGATCGACACACGCTGTCGACACGTCTGAGCCCAGGATGTCGATGGACCAGCCGTGCCATTTCTCAGGCTCCTCGGCGAATAGCATCGCGAGCGAATAAACTTCCTGTCCTGTCGAACACCCAGTCGACCAAATGCGGATTCGGCGATTCTTGTCGCGCCGCTTGGCCAGCTCCGGAAGCGCGTGCCTGGAGAGCGTATCGAATGGAGTCCGGTCGCGGAAAAAATATGTCTCGTTATTCAGCAATGCCTCCACCACTTGCTGCGACAGGCCCGGCTCACGCCCCATGACGAGGATCGTGATCAACTCATCGAGCGTCGAAATCCCGCGCTCGCGAAGCAGCGCCGAGAGCGCCGTTTCGATTCGCCATCTGCGATTCATCGTAAGCTGCTGGCCCGTGCGCGCTTCGAGCAGGCCGGCGAGGATTCGGCTGGAGCTGTCGCTGATCTGCACGCTCACTCGTCCTCCGTCCGCGAAGCGATCCGGCGAGCGATCTTTTCAGGCGCAAGAACCGCGCAAGCGAACCCCGCCTCGAGAACGGCGCGAGGCATACCCCAAACCGCTGAGGTCGCTTCATCCTGTGCGATGATCGAGCCGCCATTGGCGACGAGCCGCGCCGCGCCCTCGACCCCGTCGCGCCCCATCCCAGTGAGGATCACGCCAAGGGCGTGCGGACCGTAGGCCGCGCCGATCGACGCGAACATCGGGTCTACCGATGGCATGCATCCGCTCGAGCTGCGGCCCCGCATCAGCCGAACCACAGGCATGTCCTCGGATCTGTCGACGGTCAGGTGAGCGCCGCCCGGAGCGAGCAGGATCCGGTCGGGAAGCAGCGGCATCCCGTCTTCGGCGACCAGAGCTTCGCGATGGGAAGCGGCGCGGAGCTGGCGCGCAAAGACCGGCATGAACGGCTCGGGCAGATGTTGAGTGACGAGGATCGGGACTCCGATCCGCTTGGGCAATGCCTGGAACAGGACCCCGATCGCGTGAATGCCGCCTGTGGAGGCGCCAATCGCAAGGATCTCGATCGGGTCGGTTGGCATTGCGCGGAGCGGAGGCTGCGTACCGATAGCTTGGACGGCACCGTATGTGGATTTTCCTTCGGCGTACCCGAGGGCCTTCAGCTTGCCGACGAGAATTTCGGAGAACTTGCCGTTGAAACGGCCGGTCCCTGGCTTTGGCAGCGTATCGGCAGCACCAAGCGCGAGGGCGGCAACGGTTTCCTCCGCTCCCTCTTCAGCCAGCGACGAGACGATCATTACCTTCGCGCCGGCCGCGGCACTTATAATCCTCGGGATCGACTTGAGACCGCCAGCGCCCGGCATTTCGAGGTCGAGGATGACGATGTCGACCCGCACTTCATTGAGGGCGTCGATGGCGTCCTCGGCGGACCCGGCCACGGCGGCGATTTCGAAGGCCGAGTCGGCCTCCACCATGCGGGACAATACAGCCCGGGCGACCATCGAATCGTCGACAATCATCAGCCGGATACGCCGGCGTGACGGTCGGGGCGCTTGGTGGCGGTCCCGCGATCTGGCGAGCGCCCGCTCCACGTCGGCTAACTCAGGCGACGCCGACGAGCTGCAATTTGATGTGAAGCGTCTCGCGGTCGAAGGGCTTCATCACATATTCGTCGGCACCGGCCTCAAGCGCGGCGCGAATGTGAGCCATGTCGTTTTCGGTCGTGCAAAACACGACTTTAGGCTGGTCCCCGTGGCCACGCTGGCGAAGCATCTTCAGGAACTCCATGCCGCTCATCACGGGCATGTTCCAGTCGAGCAGGACGACGTCGGGCATCTTTGCCTCGCAACGCGACAAGGCCTCCTGGCCGTCGCCGGCTTCCTCGACCTCAAATTCGAGCGTCTCCAGAATGTGCCGCGCGACCTTGCGGATCACCTTGGAATCATCGACGATCAAACAGCTCTTCATGCTTTTATCCCGTTCGTTCGCGTTTCTAATTAATCAGGAAGGGTAACGAAGAGCTTAAGCAGCCTTCGCTTCGGTCGTGCCGGCGATCAGTGCCGCTACATCGATCAGAAGCAACGGCCCGGTCTCGGTTTCGACCATGCCCTGCGACACACGTTCCCAGCCCGATCCCATCGCGGCACGCATTGGGGCAGGATCGGACAGAGCCTCGACAACGTCTTCCACGAGGTCGACGATAAGCGCGTAATGATGGCCGTCCAGCTCGACGACGGCCGCTTCTCGAATGCCGTCAGAGCAATCGCTGTCTCCCAACTCGAGCGAGCGCATGCAATCGATGACGGTCAGCACCCGGCTACGCAGCGCCGACAGGCCGGCAACGTGCGGAGCAGCGCGCGGCACTGGGATGAAAGTGTCCAGTTCGACAACGGCTTCAACGGACGCAGCCGGCAGGGCTACCCGCTCTCCGGCGACCGTGACGACTAGCAGAAGCTCGTTCATTTGCCCCTCCCGGCTCCGGCCGACTTCAATGCGATCAACAAGCCCGCCCGGTCGTAGCGATAGATGCTTTCGTCCTTCTTCCCGGCGGGCTCGGGTTCGCTACGGAGATAGATCGCTTTAGCCGCATCGCCGACGTCATCGCCCTGCGCCGCAATGACGAGGTCCGCGTCTCCGCCGTCCTCATCGCCAATGACGCGATATCCCGCGGCTTCGACGATCGGGCGCAGCATGTTCTGCATCCACGGGTCATCGCCGGGGATCCGGCATACCAGAGGCTCCCCCGCCTGCGCGGCGGCGCCGACGTAGGTGGCAAACAGCCAATGGGCGTCGACCAGCTCGGCCGGCTCTCCATTGATCAGCGAGACGCCGTTAATCTCGCCCGGCTTCTCCGCATGGATGACGTCATGCTCAATCGTCGCAAAATCGATGACTTCTTTGAAGGCGTAGCCGATTTCGTGAACGCCATCGCTCAGTCGGAACAATCGCACCTTATCATCCCCAAGCTCGGCGCTTCCGGCGCCGGCCAGCGGAAGGATCGCCTCGCCGACCTGGACTCGGAGCTGTCCCGCGGCGGTCTTCACCGCGCTGACGGGGATTTCCTCGATCCGGTCGACGACGGCCAGGCGAAGCGCCCGGCGCGCGCCGTCCAGACCACGGAACAACAGGACTGGAATCGTCTTCGGGCCGCTGCTGGCGGGTCCTTCGGCAATTCTTGCGGCCCGCTCCTGCGCCTCGAGCTTGACCCCTCCGACCTGTGCGAGCCCGGCGGGATCGAACAACAGGATGGGGCTGCCGTCGTCGGCCAGCGTGGTGCCCGCATAAAGTCCGGTTGCCATCACGGCCGGAGCGGCGGGCTTAACGACCAGTTCCTCATGATCGTGAATCCGGTCGACGGAGAGAGCGTAAACGTCGCCGCCGGCCGGCCGAAGAACGATGAGCCGCCGGTCTCCTTCCGCGACGTTCGATTCAAGTCCAAGAATATGCGCGAGCGAAACCTCGGGAACCCGACGGCCGCGGATGGTGGCGACCCCGGCACCGCCGAGATGTTCGAGCGTGACGCTTTCGCCGTTTGCGCGGACGATTTCCTCGATCGCCGAGCGCGGAATCGCGAAATGCTGGCTGCCGATCGACACGGTCAGGGCGGGAATGATCGTCAAAGTCAGCGGGACTCGCAGAGTCATGCGGGTGCCCTGCCCCGGCGTGCTGTCGACTTCCACGATGCCGCCGATGCGCTCGACGTTCGAGCGGACGACATCCATCCCGACGCCGCGGCCGGAAATCGCTGTCACCTCTTTCGCGGTTGAAAGTCCCGCCTCGAAGATCAGTGCGAGCTTTTCGCGCGGCGTGAGCTGCGCCGCATCCGCCTTTTCGATCACGCCATTGGAAATGGCTTTGTCGACCAGCTTCGCCCCGTCGATCCCGCGACCGTCGTCCTGGATATCGATCAGGATCTGGTTGCCCGACTGACGCGCCGATACGCACAGCACGCCGATTTCGCGCTTGCCGCCCTGGAGCCGCTCCGCGGGAGTTTCTATGCCATGGTCGACCGCGTTTCGAATGATGTGGGTCAGCGGATCGCGAATCATTTCAATCATTTCGCGATCCAGCTCGACGTCGCCGCCCTCAATATCGACCAGGACCTGCTTGCCGAGCTCGGCCGAAAGATCGCGAACCATTCGCGGCAGGGCCACGAACAGGTTTTCGATTCGCTGCATGCGGGTCCGGGTGATCGCGTCGCGCATTTCCGCAATAATCGCCGACAGGCGCTCGAACGCGCTGTCGACCGACACTTCTGTCGAAGTTTCGCGCAGGCGCCGCGCAAGCTCGTTGCGCGCCAGGACCATGTCGGAAACCGTGCTCATGACTCGGTCCAGCAATTCGACGGACAGGCGAATGGTACGAGGAGCGGCCGCGGCCTTACCCTGCCCATCGGCAACCGTCGCCGCTACCGGCGCCGCATGACTTTCCGCGCCTGGAGCGAGTGCACCGATCAGTGCGCTGTCGTCGCCGGCGGGCATCTCCTCGCCCGCCTCGATCGCTGCGATCATCTCGCCAATGCGATCGATAACCGCGAGCACCGCGCTGACCAGCGCGCCGTCGGCCTGCCGCCGCCCTGCGCGAACGTCGGCGAGTGCGTCCTCGGCGGCATGGCTGAGGGCTTCGAGACGCGGAAAATCGAAGAAGCCGCAATTGCCTTTGACGGTGTGGACGAACCGGAAAATGTTATCGAGACGCGCGCGGTCGTCGGGCTCCGCTTCCCAGGCGACGATTTCCCCGCCCAGGGCTTCGAGCATGTCCCGGCATTCGGCTACGAAATCCGCGATCAGGTCATCCATCGGCGCGTGCAATCCCCGGCTTAGGAGCCCGCTTATGCCGGGTAGGTGTTAACGCGCCGTTATCCCTGTCCTGAACTTGCCAAAGCAGCCTATCGCGGAATGGTCGCGCCGATCAAAAGGACATCCGCTGACGGATCGGACAGCTGGATCGACCCGTGAGCCTCCGCCGCGAGGCTGTGCGCGAGCCAGGCCCCCGCCGCGCGCGGCTCGACGATGCCCCCGGCGCTTCCGGTCGCAAGCGTCTCGCGCAAGGTGGGATCGAGCAGGATTCTCGGGCCCTCGGCACGGATCACCAGCTCGAGGGCATCGCCGCTGTCCTCGCTACCCACGTCAAGTCGTCCTCCGCGCACGAGCGCATCGCCGGCGATCAACGCGAGATTCAACAATAACTTAACCGCGCCCTTCGGTAGCTTATCGTTGGAAACCATCCAGCCGAGCTCGATCCGGCGTTCGGCGCCGAAGACGCCTTCGAGCGCCGCTTGCGCCTCATGCGTATCGATTGCATCGGCGAAGCCTCCGCCGGCGCCAAAGGCGAGACGGAAGAATTTGAGCTTGTTGGCGGACGCCCGGGCGCTGTCGGCCAGGAGCTCGAGGCATTTTTCGCGCATGTCCGGATCCTGCTCGTCGGCAAGCAGCTCGATACCGTTATTGAGCGCGCCCACAGGCGACATCAGGTCATGGCAGAGGCGTGAGCAAAGCAAACTGGCGAGATCGACCGCGTTCATGGTTCATTTGATGGGGCAGAGTTTTACGTGGCGCAAGTTGGTCTCATTGAAGATCGCACCCATAAACCCATATCCTATTCGGATGGGGGGTATTCAGACGATCGAGGTGCGCCTGGAGCCTGCCCATGCGGGTTGGCGGCTCGATCGCGCGCTCGCGGCCTCCGTCCCCACCCTGTCGCGCGAGCGGCTCAAGACGCTGATCCGAAGCGGCGCCGTCGAGACGGCCGGAGCTGCGTTGCGCGACCCGGCAGTGAAAGTGCGCGGCGACGAGCGATTCATGCTTGCCGTCCCGGAACCGGCGCCGGCGCATAACGAGCCGCAGGACATTCCGCTTCGGATCGTATTCGAGGACCAGCATTTGCTGGTTGTCGACAAGCCCGCAGGACTGGTCGTCCATCCCGCGGCGGGAAACCGTGACGGAACGTTGGTGAACGCCCTGCTCCATCATTGCGGGGGCAGCTTGTCGGGTATCGGCGGCGTGGCCCGGCCCGGAATCGTCCATCGGATCGACAAAGATACGTCCGGGCTTCTCGTCGTCGCCAAGACCGACGTCGCGCACGAGGGTCTGGCGAAACAGTTCGCCGCTCACAGCATCGAACGGCGCTATCTCGCGATCGTCTCGGGCGTGCCGAGGGCCGCGGAAGGCAAGATCGACGAGCCGCTCGCACGCTCGGCCACCAACCGAAAGAAGATCGCGATCGTGAAAGGCAGCCGTGGCAAGCGCGCGGTCACACACTGGCGAAGGATCGCAGTCCTGAAGGATGCAGCGCTGATAGAATGCCGGCTGGAAACCGGGCGGACCCACCAGGTCCGCGTCCACATGGCCTCGACGGGTCATCCATTGGTCGGCGACCCGGTCTACGGGCGGTCCGGAAAAGCGCATGGCAAGCTATTGAATGAATTACACTTTCATCGACAAGCGCTGCACGCGGCCGAGCTTGGATTCACCCACCCGGTGACAAAACACAGCCTGTCGTTCGCGAGCGCCATGCCGCCCGACATGCAGGAACTGTTCGAGGCACTTGGTGTATAGGAATTAACCGGCTAGGTCGGCGCCCCA
>JBKPKF010000137.1:0-22409 GCA_046730995.1 Pseudomonadota bacterium | reverse complement strand
GGGGCATTGGCCGCATCAAGCCATTGGACTCGATCCTGGCGACAGCGGAAAAGAAGGCGCTCAAGCGCTCGCTCGGCGCATTCCAGCTGACCTTGCTGGGAATCGGCGCGGTCATCGGCACGGGTATTTTCGTCCTGACCGCGACCGCGGCCCAGAAAGCCGGTCCCGGAATGATGGTCAGCTTCATCGTTGCAGGTGCGGTCTGTGCCGTTGCGGCTCTCTGCTACTCGGAACTCGCTTCGATGGTTCCGGTCGCGGGCTCGGCCTATACTTACTCCTATGCCGTCATGGGTGAAATCGTCGCCTGGTTGGTCGGCTGGGCACTGATCCTCGAATATGCCCTCGGCGCAAGCGCCGTGGCGGTGGGCTGGTCGGGGTTCATCACGGGGCTCCTGGATTCCGTCGGGGTCCATTTGCCGCACTTCCTTAAGGTCGGTCCTCCGATCCAGTGGGGCTTTCTCCAGGGCGGCGAAGTCGGAGGGCTCTTCAATCTGCCTGCCGTCGTGGTCGTCGCTGCCGTAACCACTCTTCTCGTTATCGGCACCAAGGAAAGCGCGAACGTCAACGCGGTGCTGGTGTTGATCAAGGTATCGGCGTTGACACTCTTCCTCATTGTCACTCTGCCGATGGTCAGCGGCCATTCCCAAAACTTTGAGCCGTTCGCGCCGCGGGGTTGGGGCGATCCGCTCAGTTCCTCGGGTACCGGCATCTTGGGTGCGGCGGCATCGATCTTTTTCGCCTACGTGGGTTTCGACGCGGTTTCCACGGCGGCAGAAGAAACCAAGAATCCGCAGCGTAACGTGCCGATCGGTCTTATCGGTTCGCTTCTGATCTGCACGGTCTTCTATCTCCTGGTCGCAGCTGGCGTTGTCGGCGCTTATGGCGCCCAGCCGGTAATCGATCCGGCGACGGGCCTCGCATTCAAAGAGGGCTCGCCCGCGCTTTACGCTTCGGCCCAGTGCCAAGCAGCGAACGCGCCGACGGTCTGCTCCAAGGAGGCGCTCGCCTACATCATGCGCCAGGTGTCGACCCCTTTCATGGGTAAGCTCGTCGGGCTTGCCGCGGCGATCGCGCTTCCGTCCGTTGTTCTCCTGATGATGTACGGTCAAACGCGCGTCTTCTTCGTCATGGCGCGCGACGGGCTGCTCCCCGAAAGGCTGTCGGCGGTCCACCCGCGCTTCAGGACGCCGCACGTCGTGACCATCGTCACGGGCATTTTCGTTGCGATTGCCGCAGCCTTCCTTCCGGTCGGAACGCTCGCCGATTATTCTAACGCCGGCACGCTCTTCGCTTTTGCAGCCGTGTCAGTTGGAGTCATGGTCCTGCGCAGGAAGGACCCTGGCCGCGCGAGACCGTTCCGGACCCCGGCGATCTATCTCGTTGCGCCATTGTCGATCGCTGGCTGCTTGTTGCTGTTCGTCAACCTCAACAATGAATCCAAGCTGCTGTTCGCTGCGTGGACGACGCTGGGGCTGATCTTCTACTTCCTGTACGGCTTCCGCCACAGCCATGTCGCTCGCGGAGTCGTCGAAGTTCCGGAACTGGCGGCCGAAGCACCTGGCTCGGTCGGCATCGCGCCGATGCCGGGAGCGCCCGCTCCTGGCACGCCGGAGGAGCGCGACTAAGCGGCAAGCTCTCCCGCCAGCGCCTTGAGGTCGACCTCTGGCCGAGCCCCATAGTGCTGGATCACTTCCGCGGCGGCGATAGCGCCCAGCCGGAGCGATTGTTCGAGGCTCTTGCCTCCGGTGTAACCGAACAGGAATCCGGCTGCGAACAGGTCGCCCGCGCCAGTGGTGTCGACGACCTCGGAAACGGGCTCGGCGGGGACATCGACGCGCTCCCTTCCCCGCGTTGCCAGCGCGCCATTTTCGCCGCGCGTCACGACCAGGGTCTCGACCTTGGGGCGCACCGCCTCGACTGCGCTCTCGAGATGAGGAACGCCGGCCAGCGCCTGGATCTCCGCTTCATTGGCGAACAGGATATCGATCCTTCCGCCGTCGATCAGTTGGTTGAAGCCGTCCCGGTGGCGCTCGATGCAGAAAGTATCCGACAAGGTGAAAGCGACCTTGCGGCCCGCGGCCCTCGCGACCTCGATCGCGCGGATCATTGCGTAGCGGGGCGTTTCGGGGTCCCACAAATAGCCTTCGAGGTAGATGGCCGCGGAATCGCGGATCTGCTGCTCGTCGAGCGCGCTTGCGGGAAGATGCTGGGCAGCCCCGAGGAACGTATTCATGGTGCGATGCCCGTCCGGAGTAACCAGGATCATCGACCGGGCCGTCGGCACTCCGACTTCGAGCGCCGGCGTGGTGAATTCCACCCCCGCCGATGTCAGATCGTGGCGGTAGAAATTGCCGAGCTGGTCGGGAGCGACCTGGCCGACGAACCCCGCACGTCCGCCGAGCGCGGCAATGCCCGCAGCCGTATTTCCGGCGCAACCCCCGCTCACCTCGCGCGCGGGGCCCATGTGGTCGTAGAGCCGCTCCGCTTCCTCGGCGTCGATCAGCCGCATCGAATTCTTCGTCAGGCCCTCGGCTTCGAGGAAACCGTCGGTCGCGTCGGCGATGACGTCGACGATCGCATTGCCGATGGTGAGGACATCGAGGCGGGCTTCGGTCATGAAATCTCCGGATCCGGGGAAAGCGCGCCGCCTAGCCGATGCATTCATTGCGCCGCAACCTTGCGAAGTGAAGTTGAGGCATGCATCGTCTCATCATGCGCCGTTTAGCTCTTCCCCTCGCCTTCATCCTCGCTTCCTGCGCCGCCCGCCCGGTGCAGCCCGTCGTCGAGCAGCCGAAGCCGGTCGCGGCTGCGCCGGCCAAGCCGCGAAATACGATCGTCGGCTTGTCCGCGTCGGAGCTGGTCGGCCATTTCGGCAATCCGGCGCTCCAGGTGCGCGAAGGCGTCGGGCTGAAGCTCCAGTTCCGTTCCTCGCGATGCGTCCTCGACGCCTATCTCTATCCGCCCGAGACTGGCTCCGGAGTGCCGCGGGTAACCTATGTCGACACGCGCCTTCCCTCCGGCGCCGCGGCCGATCAGGCGGCTTGTATCCTGGCGCTCGAAAATCCGAGCTGATCAAGCGCCCACCGGGCGGCTTCAGAAATCACCGGATCCCGATCGGCGAGATGCGGCCGGATTGAGGATTCGAGCGAGGGGTCGTTGCTGTTACCTGCCGCGATCAGGCAATTGCGGATCATCCGCTTCACCCCAATGCGCTTGATCGGCGATCCGGCGAACATTTCGCGAAACGAAGCATCGTCCAGCGCGAGAAGATCGGCGAGGGCAGGCGCGACAAGCTCGGCGCGGGGCAGGAACGCCTTATTCGCGGCTGCGGCATCGGCGAACCGGTTCCATGGACAGACCGCCAGGCAATCGTCGCAGCCGTAGATCCGGTTGCCCATCGCGGCGCGGAACTCGTGAGGAATCGCTCCCTCATGCTCGATGGTGAGGTAGGAAATGCAGCGCCGGGCATCGATCCGGTGCGGCCCGATGAAAGCCGCGGTCGGGCAGGCATCGAGGCATCGGCGGCAGGTTCCGCAATGGACGCCTTCGCTCGCTGGGGAGTCCGGCTGCAGTTCAAGGCTGGTCAGGATCACTCCGAGGAAGAGCCAGCTGCCGTGATCGCGCGACACGAGGTTCGTATGCTTGCCCTGCCAGCCGATGCCCGCTGCCTGGGCGAGCGGCTTCTCCATCACCGGCGCCGTATCCACGAAAACCTTGAGCTCCGATGGTGCCCGTTCGACGATAAACCTTGCCAGGGCCTTCAGCGCCTTCTTGACCGTCTTGTGATAATCGCCGCCCTGGGCATAGACCGAGATGCGCGCGCGGTCCGTCTGCTTTGCGAAGGCCAGCGGGTCCGAAGCCGGCGCGTAGCTCATCGCAAGCGCGATGGCTGATCTCGCTTCGGGCCAGAGTGAGCGCGGGCTAACGCGCTGCTCCGCGCGGCTTTCCATCCAGCCCATTGTCCCATGGTAACCGGCCTCGAGCCAGCGGCTGAGGTCGGGACCCGCGGCGTCCGCCGCCCCCGAGCGCGCAATTCCGCAAGCGACGAAGCCGAGCCGTTCCGCTTCGTCCCTTATTGCTTCCTCAAGGCTTTGGCCCATATGCACGCGTTGCCTTTAGTGGCTTTGGAAGATTTCCGCAGGAAATTCAGTGCTTCAGCAGGTCCAGCCCAATCTAGTGTCAACCGGACCGGCTGTCGAAGCCATCGATCTGGTGAAAGAGTTCGACTCCATGCGCGCGGTCGACGGGGTCAGCCTCGCCGTCCCCACGGCAAGCATTTACGGTCTCCTTGGCCCCAACGGTGCCGGCAAGACGACGACGCTCCGAATGTTGCTCGGGATCATCGATCCATCGAGCGGCACCCGCCGGGTGCTCGGGCGCGAACGGCCGCTCGAGGCGGCGCGAGAGATCGGCTACCTGCCCGAGGAGCGCGGGCTTTATCCTGCAATGTACGCGCGCGAAGCGATTGCTTTCATGGGCGCACTTCGCGGCCTCACGCTGCGCGAGGCGCGCCGCCGCGCGGATGCCCTGCTCGATGAGCATGGTCTTGGCGATTGGGCGAAGAAGCCGATCCGAACCTTGTCGAAGGGCATGGCGCAGACGGTCCAGTTGCTGGGGTCGATCATCCACCAGCCGAGGCTGATCGTGCTCGACGAGCCTTTCTCAGGTCTCGACGCGATCAACCAGGCGCGGCTCGAAGAGCTGATCCGCCGGGAGGCACGCAATGGGGCGACAATTATCTTTTCGACCCATGTGATCGCCCATGCCGAAAGGCTGTGTGAGCGAGTCGCAATCATCGCCAAGGGCAAGGTGGTGTTCGACGGCCGGGTCGACGAAGCCCGGGCCCGCCTCCGCCCGATCGTTCGGCTGCGCACCCGCGAGCACGACGGAGCGTGGCGTTCGGCGATACCTGCGGACGCCAGGATCGAAGACGAGACACTGATCTTCGAGCTTCCGAGAAGCGGACCCGAGCCGTTGCTCAAGGCGCTGATCGACGGCGGCGCGGGAATTGAATCGCTGGCGATAGAGCGGCCCGGCCTCCACGAGGCCTTCGTCGCGATCGCCGGCGAAGCCGCGGCTGCCGCGATGGGCGAGGAAAAACCGCAATGACGAAGCTCCTTCGCGGCGCCTTCGTCATCGGCCGGCGCGACTTTTCCGCGACCGTCCTTTCGAAGACGTTCCTGTTCTTCCTCATCGGGCCGTTGTTCCCGCTGTTGATGGGAGTCGCTTTCGCCGTGATCGGAGCAAGCGGACCGGCTCGAAACGAGCAGCCCGTCGTAGCCGTCGTCGATTCACCGGCCGAGTTTGCTCGGCTTTCCTCCGCCCGTGGGCGACTGGCCGATGCGGTCGACGAGCAGGGGATCGTCCGCCTCTTATTCTTCGCTCCCGAACCGGACCTTGCTGGCCAGACGAGGCGCCTGCTGGCGTCCAGTGATCCTCCTGTCAGGGCCGTGCTGACCAACGCTCTCCAGCACCCGCATCTCACCGGGTCGATACAATCCGATGGGTCGACGGTCCGGCAAATGCAACTGATCCTTGCCGAGGCCGGGAAAGGGGAGACCAAGCCGGTTCCGGTCGATGTCACGAGTGTCGAGGGCTCCCCTACCTTGCTTGTGAGCGAGCGAGCGTTGACCGCGAAGACCGGCCAGTTCCTCCTCTTTTTCCTGACGATCCTCCTTGCCGGAATGGTGCTCTCACAACTGATCGAAGAGAAATCGAACAAGATCATCGAGGTCGTGGCGGCGGCGGTCCCCATCGAATCGCTTTTCGTCGGCAAATTGTTCGCGATGCTTGCGGCTTCCGTGGTGGGGCTCGTCGTCTGGACCGGCATAGGAGCTGTCCTCCTCGCTTCGCTGAAGTCGGGCGGGCTCGCGGCCCTGCCCGCGCCCGCCGTCGGGTGGCCGACGTTCTTAGCGCTCGCAATCGCGTATTTCGGGATGAACTACCTGCTTTTCGGATCGGTTTTCCTGACGATCGGCGCACAAGCCTCGACGGCTCGCGAAGTCCAGACCCTGTCGATGCCCGCGACGTTCGGACAGGTTCTCATCTTCGGATTTGCAGCGGCGACGATCGGCGCGCCGGAATCTACGGCCGCTTTGGCTGCAGCAATCTTTCCGTTGTCATCACCGATGGCGATGTTCGCGCGCGCGGCCGAAACGCCGGAGGTATGGCCCCATGTCCTCGCGCTTGGCTGGCAAGCCGCCTGGGTCGCGCTGATCCTGCGGCTCGGCGCGGGGCTGTTCCGCAGGACGGTGTTGAAGTCAGGCCCGGCGCGACCCTTGTGGAGGCTTAGAAGGGCTTAGATCAGCGCGGCCCTCGCCTCGCACGTCAGCCATTCCTGCATCGCCATATAGGGGAATGGGCCGTGGCTCACACGGGCGATGCCCGCACCGGCCCAGTCGGCGCGGCTTGGTCCGTTCGGCAGATGCATCGCATTCACCGGAATCGAAAGCGCGCCGCAAATACGCTCGACCAGTTGCAGATCCGCGAGGCCCGGAATGAAATAGCCGTTCACGCCCGCGGCGGCATAGGCCTTGCCCCGCTCGATCGCCTGCTCGGCCAACGCGGAATCGTGCGTCTCCGGTGCGGCCTTCAGGAACAGATCGGTCCGGGCGTTGATGAAGAAGTCGGTCCCGACCCCTTCGCGCAACGCCGCGATCCGCGCCACCTGGTCAGCGATGCCGTAGAGTCGGTCGGTCCCAACCACCTGGTCCTCGAAATTGCATCCGATCGCGCCGGTCCCGGCCAGCCGCCGGCCGTTTGCGGCCAGCCCGCCCGAGTCTTCGGCATAGCCACCCTCGAAATCGATCGTGACCGGCAAATCGACGGCCTTCACAACCCGCTTGGCGTTCGCGAGTGCCAATTCCAGCGGCACGTCCTCGCCGTCGCCGAAACCGTTGGCCATGGAAACGGACGCGCTACCGGTAGCGATCGCCTTTGCGCCGGATTTCGCTACCGACGCCGCGCTGCCCGCGTCCCATACGTTGAACAAAACCAGCGGATCGCCGGCGACGTGGAGCGTTGCGAAATCTTCGAATTTGCTCATGACGGCTTTCCTGCCTCCTTTGGATCAAGTCCTTTGGGGCAGGCAGCCGATCGCTGCTTCTAAAATCTTGCGCTCAACACCCAAGCTCAGCTTATCGCCGCGCGCGCCATTTCTTCCAGCGTCGCCATCAGCGCCCGGTGAGGGAAGGGGCCGTGACTGATCCGCGCCACACCTGCCTCGGCCCAGACTTTCTTGTCGGGTGCGCCCGGGAAAGCGATCACATTCAGCGGAAGCGGCACCTCGCGGACCACCCGCTCGATCTGCTTCGGATCGGCTAGCCGGGGAACGAAAAAGCCGCTCGCTCCCGCATCTGCGAATGCCTTGCCGCGCTCGACCACCTGATCGATCAACGCATCGTCATAAGTCTGTGTCTTCAGGAACAAGTCGGTCCTGGCGTTGATGAAGAATTGGTCGCCGACCGCCCGGCGGATCGCGGAAATCCGGCTGACCTGGAGGTCGATCGGGTGAAGGCCTTCGCCGCCGATCACCTGGTCCTCGAAATTGCAGCCGACGGCGCCGGTGGCCGAGAGCCTCGCGACGTTCGCTGCGCCTTCCTCCGGATTCGACGAATAGGCGCCCTCGAAATCGACGGTCAGCGGGATTTCAACCGCGTCGACGATGCGCTTCGCATTGGCGAAAGCGAAGTCCATCGGGACATTCTGTCCGTCCGGCCAGCCATTGGCGTCCGCCACCGGATGGCTTCCGGTCGCAAGCGCTCTCGCGCCCGCTTTTACGACCGCGAGCGCGCTTCCGACGTCCCAGATATTGTAAAGAATGACGGGATCGCCGGGCACGTGAAGCGCGGCGAAAGTCTCGAATCTGCTGGCCATGGGGCGTTCGCCTAGGCTTGCGCGAGAAACGGCGCAAATGTTGGGCAAACGATTCTAGTGAACGAACCTCGCCACGACGTCGCGATAGGAGCGGGAGACCTTCACCTGCGCGCCTGAATCCAGCACCAGGAAGCATTCGCCGTTGGTGTGGGGCTTCACTTGCCGGACGAGGTCGAGATTGACGATGGTCGAGCGATGGACCCGCTGGAAGCGCCGCGGGTCGAGCCTTTTTTCGAGGTCCTTCATCGTCTCGCGAAGGATCAGCGTATTGTCCCCCGTCTGGATGCACATGTAATCGCCCGCCGCGTCGATCCGCTCGATGGTGTCGACGTCGACCCTGAAGATCTGCCCCTGGTCCTTGATGTTGATCATCTTCTCGTAGCGTCCGGGAGAGGGGGCGTCCGGTGATGCCTCGGCCATCTCCTCCGCCGCCTCGGGCGCATGCTCGGCGAGCGCGTCCTTGAACCGCTCGGCTTCCTCCGCTCCGCGCTTCTCGGAGAGGCGCTGCCGGACCCGCTCCATGGTTGCCGCCAGGCGGTCCTCATCGACGGGCTTCATCAAATAGTCGACCGCCTGCGCATCGAAGGCGCGCAGCGCATGCTCCCCAAACGCCGTGACGAACACGAATAACGGCGGTTCGACGTCCATCAGTCCCTGGATGACCGAGAAGCCGTCGAAGCCCGGCATCTGGATGTCGAGGAAGACGAGGTCGGGCTTATGGGTCTTGATCTGCCGGATCGCTTCGCGCCCGTTCGCGGCCGTAGCGACCACCTCCACGTCTTCATGGGCTTGCAGTCTCAGCTGAAGTCCCTGCGTCGCAAGGGGCTCGTCATCGACCAAAATGGTCCGGATGGTCATCAGGCCTGGTCTCCGGTTTCAAAGGGAATTTCCAGAATAACGCTAAAGCCCCCCCGCTCGTTCTTTCTCGTCTCGAAACGATGCGATGCGCCATAGGCTTGCGTCAAACGGTCGCGAATGTTCGCCAGTCCGACTCCCGTCGACGGACTTGCGGCGAGTTCCGACGGGCTGCCGTCTCCATTGTCGGCGACTTCGATCCTGACGGCCTGGCCTTCGCGGGTCGCGCTGATCCACATGTCCGCGCCATTCTCGCTCGGGGTGACGGCATATTTGATCGCATTTTCGATGAGCGGCTGGAGGAGAAGGGACGGGAGCCGCGCGCCGATCGTATCCGGTTCTATCCGGAAGTGGGGCCGAAGGCGGTCCTCGAAGCGCATTTTCTCGATCTCCAGGTAGAGCTTCAACGTCTCCACCTCCTGGGCGAGTGTGACCTTTGCGGTCGGCTCGTTGGCAAGTGTGTAGCGCAGGAAGGACGACAGGCGCGCTAACATGGCATTCGCCCGCTCCGTTTGTTTCAACAAAACGAGGGTCGAGATCGAATTCAGCGTGTTGAACAGGAAGTGCGGGTTGAGCTGATAGCGGAGCATCGCAAGCTGCGCGGACGACGCCTGGCTTTCCAGCCGCTCGCGCTGGGTGATCTGGTCCTCGAGCAGCAGGAAATAATTGATCCCGTAATAGAGCGCGGTCCAGGCGGTCAGCAGTGCGAAATCGAGCAGGATCGCGCCGAGATACCCAACGCCCTCCGGCTGGTAGTCCGGATTGATGAAGGTCGAGACGCTCCACGTCTCGATCACCGAGAATGAGACGGACGCAAGCACGACAGCTGCAAAGGACAGGACGAGCGTCAGCCACGGCCTCAGGGTGATGAGCCGCCGGTAGAGTGACGCCATCAGCAAGGTCAGCGAATAGCCTGTCGCCGTCAGCAGCAGAGTGTGGACGATGAACATCCAGCCCTTGCTGTTGGCGAAGCCGGAGATCGTTCTCAGGAAGAAATAGCCGCTCCAGCCAATCGACTGGAGGATCCAGAATGCACGATTCTTGTCGTCGAAAAACGGCTGGTCGAGGCCCATGCCGCGGGCGATCGGCTCCGCCGGCGATTGGATCTTCGGCGTATCGGCCGCACGCCGGGACGTGGCCGCTCGTCGATCGAGGGTCGCGCTGTCGGTCGCCATCCGAGTGGATATAGGCCAGCGTTCGGGCAAGCCCAAGGGAAAGACTGGCCGCTTAAGCCTCGAACCGGCCCGCTTCCTCTGAAAACCAGAGCAAAGTAAACCGAAGTTAATAGCCGCAGCTAGAATCCGGCTACGAAGAGACTGGCCTTAACTGCCCTTAAACGCTCTTTGTCTACTTCGCTCGTCACAGGTGGAACGGCGGGCGGATGTACGAGGCTCCAGATCGTTATAAGCGCTTGATTTCGGCGCGGCTTCCAGGCGGGGAATCGGCCGGCCTCACGAATCGTGAGGCCGAAGACGAAAGCTCGCCACTTCGCGACGTCCAGCTAATCTCGCGCGCTCAGCTAGCGCCTTTCTTCTGCGCCGCGAACATTGTCGCGGCCATGATGATGGCCGCCAATCTGTGGAGCGTCGTTTCCCCAGAATGGCTGGTTCCCTGGGTTTTCGGCATTGGCGCAATCAATCTCGGCTCCATGCAACTTGCCCGCCACCAATCGATCGCGTGCGTCGGCCGATCGGGCAGGCGCGTTCCGATGTGGATGCTGGTGGGCGAAGTCGCACTTCGCGGCGCCGCCTGGCTGAGTCTTCCGCTCTATTCTTTCGCGTCGGTCGATCCCGGGACGCAGGTGATTTCGGCGTCGATCATGGCGGGTCTCGGGATCGCCGCCATGGGCTTGGTCGTGATTCCGGCCTGCGCGACGACCTGGATGGTTGCCTTCACGATCGGCGTCGGCGGTTCGCTGCTGCTCGGCCGTCACACCTTGCCATTCCCTCACATGCTCTCGATCCTCTTCACCATGGGCGTGTCGATTTTCGGTGTCCTGACGGTCGCGCGCTGGGCGTTCCACCAGTTGAAGACCAACGCCGACGTTGGAAGCCAGAGTGAGAGCGCGAGCCTCCTCCTTCAGGAATATGAGCAGCGCGGAGTCGGCTGGCTGTGGGCCGTCGATGGAGACAACCGAACGACCTATATCAGCCTTCGGATGAGCTCTCTGCTTGGCAAGCCCGCCGGCCAGCTGCTGGGCCATTCCTTCCCCGCATTGCTCGGCGGCCACGCCGACCTCGGCCGGGTCCTTCTCGAAAAGCAGCCGTTCAACGCGCTCGAAATGGAGCTCAGCACCGCTCGCGGAGCGCGCTGGGTCTCGATCTCGGGCGACCCGATCATCGACACCGCCGGTCGCTTTGAGGGCTTCCGCGGAGTCGGATCCGACATCACTGAAATCCGCCAGACGCAGGAGCGGTTGACCCACCTTGCCAACGTCGACGTCCTGTCGGGACTTCCCAACCGCGGGCGGGTCAGGCAGCTGCTCGGCGAGGCGCTGCGTTCCGCGACGAGCGGCAGCGTGCCCTGTGCGATCATGTTCCTCGACCTCGACGGATTCAAACCGGTCAACGACACGTTCGGCCACCCCAAGGGCGATGCTGTGCTCCGCGCCGTCGCCAAGCGGCTGGTGGATGAGGTCGGCGAATCCGGACATGTCGGCCGAATGGGCGGCGACGAGTTCGCGATCGTGGTTACCGATGCCCAGAGCCGGAAGAGAGTCGAGCAGCTCGCCGACCGAATCATCCAGTCCATCAAAGAACCATATGTGATCGACCAGACTGAAATCCGGATCGGGGTATCGATCGGCTGCGCCTTTGGGCCAATCGATGGCGCGACCGTCGACGACTTGATCCTCAAGGCCGACCTCGCGCTTTATCAGGCAAAGGACGCGGGGCGCGGCTGCGCGCGCTATTTCTCCTCGGAGCTGCAGTCGGAGCAGGACGATCGGGTCCGCCTGGAAAGCGATCTGCGTTCAGCGATCGCGTCCCAGCAATTCCACCTCGCCTTTCAGCCGCTGGTCAATGCCAAGACCCAAAAGCTGGTTGGCTTCGAGGCGCTGATTCGCTGGAATCATCCGCAGCGGGGCTTCGTTCCGCCCAACGTCTTCATCCCCGTGGCAGAAGAAACCGGAGTGATGCCGGCGATCGGTGAATGGGTCATCAACGAAGCTTGCCGCGCAGCCGCGACGTGGCCTGAACCAATCACGGTCGCGCTCAACATCAGCCCCAAGCAGATCATTCAACCGGCGCTGCCCAATATCGTCAGCGAGGCGCTCGCCCGCTACAAGCTGCCTGGCAACCGGATCGAGCTCGAAGTGACCGAGGGCGTGTTCCTCGGCGATAACGGTTCGACTCTGGATGTTCTGAAGCGCCTTCGAACGCTCGGCGTCGGGATCGCACTCGACGACTTCGGCACGGGCTATTCGTCGATCGGCTATTTGAACAAGGCCGTATTCCACAAGCTCAAGATCGACGGCAGCTTCGTCCGAGAGGCCAGCTCCCGGCCCGAAAACGTCGCGATTATCCAGTCGATCGTCCAGCTCGCCAAGAGCTTCCGAATGAGCGTCACCGCCGAGGGGGTCGAATCTGTCGAAGATTTCGAGCGCATGCGCGAACTCGGCTGCGACACCATCCAGGGCTATTTGTTCGGGAAGCCCCTGTCCTATGAGCGCGCCAATCAGATGGTGGTCGGCTTGGGCGCGAAACGCATGGCAGGGTGAAGTGCGTAGCCATGCCGTGGGCATGGCAAGCACTGGAACCGACCCGCAGCGGGAGAAGTGATCAGGCCGCGGCCCGCATGTCCTGGGTCAACAGCCGCCAGTTCATTCGCGGATAGGAATGAAGCTGCTGGCCCAAGCTGCTGGTGATGAAGGTCAGCCGCTCGATGGTCCGGCTGTTGATCAGCGGCCCGGCGTCCAGGTAGCGAAACGGTGTTCCTTCGGCCAGCCGCATGAATTCCATCTTGGCGGCCGCATTGTCGCCGGTGATCAGCACGTCGCTGACGGTTTCGCCGAATTGGGGGTGGTCGAAGACTTCCCAGAAAACGTTCTTGAACGCTCCGACAACCCGAGTCTGGCAGAAGCGGCGCTGAATTTCCTCCGCGCCGCTCGTGTCCCATGGCGTGACGAAATCGCTATAGTCGGCATTGAAGGGGTTGCTGATGTCAATCAGCAGCTTTCCCGAAAGCCGGCCGCATTGCCGGTCGAGGAGGTCGAACAGCCCGTCGCGGATGAACACCGCGGGAAGCACCGCCGGCGCTTCGAGGGCTTCGGAATAACTGCCCGCCCGAAGAGTCGGAATATCGAGCGCCGCCACCACTTCCGACGCTCGGTCGCGATCGCGCGAACCCAGCACCACCTTGCGGCCGGTGCGCGCGAACATCGCTGCCAGCCGCGACCCCATCCTGCCAGTTCCCAGGACACCGATCTCCGGCGTCCAATCTGGGGATTTGGCCATCATTTGAATCCTTTGCTCCGTTACCGCCAGGACTCGGGGCCTACGCGCAGACGCGTCGGCCGAAAAACGAAACGGCGACGCTGATCGATAAGCCAGACTTATTGAGTTAGTTCCTCGAAAAGCTCTCTGCGAGGAGCTCGTCGGCGCGGATCGCAAGCTCCGTGCGGTTCTTGACCCCGAGCTTTTCGAAGATGGCGTGGAGGTAGACTTTGACCGTTCCCTCGGTGACTCCAAGCTCCTTGGCAATCTCCCGATTGCGCAGGCCGCGCCGGATGTAACGGATCAGCTGGCGTTCGCGAGGAGCGAGCGCGGGCCGTTCACCGCGGAACGTTTCAGTGAGCTGCTCGGCGCGCCCATGGAGCTCGGGATCGATCCAGCTCCGTCCAGCGCTTACCGCTTCGAGGCAGTCGAGCAGATAGGCCGGGTCCGAATTCTTCAGGACCATTCCGTGCACTTTCAGGGCCCGGGCTTCCATCAGCGACGAATCGTCGATCGCCGCCGTCAGGATGACGATTTTTGGCTGCTCGCTATACGCCTGCAGCTTGCGGATGACCTCCATCCCCCCAAGTTCGGGCATTTCGAGGTCGACCAGCAGGATGTCCGGCAACAGGCGCTCAATTTCGCTCAGGGCCTGAAGGCCGTTGGTCGCGGTTCCGGCAAGCTCGAACGAAGTATCGCGAAGCAACACCTCGATGGCGGTCCGGATCATGGGGTGATCGTCGGCAAGGAGGATACGGATCATGCGCGACGACCTTTTGCCGGCAGTGAAATCGCAAGCTTCGTCACCCCCATGCCTCGCGACAGCTCGATGCTTCCTCCGGCCTGGTCGACGCGTTCCTCGAGCGTTTGGGGAAGCTGGATCCGGCCTCGCTGCCTGGGAAAGGCGGCACCGTCGTTGACCATGTCCAGCCGAACTTCGCCGTCGGCCGCACTGAGGGCGATCCGAACCGATTTCGCCCGCGCATGACGGACGGCATTGGCGACGGCTTCGCGGACCAGCTGGTGTGCGTCGAGATGAACGTTCGTTGAAACCAGGACGTTCGCGCTCTCATGAGTGAATTCGCATTCGATTGCCCATTGGCGTGACAGCCGGTCGGTCAGACTCTTGAGGTCGCGAGCGAGATCGGCAAGCTCGATCAAGGTTCCGCTCCTGAGAGCGGTGATGAATGCGCGTAGTTCGCCCTGCTCCTGCATCATCAGCTGCTTCAGCTCATTGAGCTCGGGTTCTAGCTGGCGGCCCGACGCCTCGGACCGTTTCATCGCCTCGAGCCGGAAGGCTGCTCCGGCGAGGAACTGCACGACGCTGTCGTGAAGGTCGCGGGCAAGCGCAATTCGCGAACGCGCCTCGGCGCTGTCGGCAGCTGCCTCGAGCAGCGCATGGCGTTGGATGTGCGCGGCCAAATCCGCCGACAGCTGTTCGCCGATATCCAGCTGGTCGATTGAAAGGCGCAGGCCCTCGAGGAACAACTGGCCTTCGCCCGTTCCCGTGCGCATCGGAACGGCAAGGCCCTGCGAAAGGCCGAGCGAAGTCGCGACATGCTCGCTAATCAGTTCGTCCGGTGATGCGCTGTGCAGATTACGTTCCGGATCGCGCATCAGCGCACGCTTGCGCCTCAAGTCATAGAGAAAGGGAGCGGCCGCGGCCTGGGCTGTCTGTATTCGAGCCGGTTCGACCTTGCCGTCGCGGGAGATGAGGCCGATCGCCTCCTTTCCGCCGTCGTGCCAGACGAGCGCTCCGGTTGTCGCCTTCAAGGCCTGCATTGATGCCGTCAGCCCCGTTTCGAAGGGCGAACGATTGAGCTTCGGTTCGGCCAGCAGCTCGTCCGCCGGCGACGGCATTCGCGCGCGCCATTGGTGGATTCCGAACCAGATGAGGATCAGCGACAGGATAACGAGGTGGCCGGCCCGGACGATGAATCGGTAGAGCTGGAAGCCGATGCTCGAATTTGCCGCGAACAGGCCCTCCGCGATGTAGAGGATGGCGAGCAGGATTGCGGTAAGGGTCGTCTCGCGCCAGCCCCAGCGGATCGCCGCGGACAGCAGGATGAAGACGAAGAAGATGAAGAAGGGGCTGGTATAGCCTTCGGTAAGATAGACGATGATCGTGAACAGGATGATGTCGACCGCGTGCGCGGGCCCCGCGAGCTTCGCGTCGAGCCACCAGTCGTTCCAGGTCAGCGCAGCGATTGCAGCGCCGAAGACCTGGTAGGCGATGAGCAATTCATAGGTTTCGACGGGCGCCTGGGCGGGCTGGCTGATATCGATCCCGATCGCGACCATGAACAAGGTCGCCAGCAGCAGGCGGCCGAGCGCAATGACGCGCCCCGAGTGAAGTGTAAGCCCTCTCCCCACAGCAGCTGAGATAGCCGATGCCGTGCCGCAACACTAACTTTCGATATCTTCGCGGCTTTGGAGCACTTTGGTAGGTAGTCGTCACTACCATTACCTTCCCGGAAGAGCGCAGGCCCCATCCTGCGCTCTTCTTTTTTTCGGGCCTCACGCGTTACTGATCGCACGCGCGTCTTTCGCTGTGGGAGCAGGACATGAACAGGGAACAGAAACTCGTCGCGGTCGGCGCCGGCAGCGGCGTCGTCCTGATGATCGGCGCGCTGGTCGCCCTCTCGGGCGTGATGCCGAGCCTTCCGATCACGGCCGATTCGGGCGCTCGTCTCGCTTTCGCCGCCAAATGGCTCGCGCTCGCCGCGGCGCCATTGTTCCTCGCGATCGTCGCTGTCGGAAACGCCCGCTTCCTCAGCGAATCGATCGACCCCACGGCGGGGAAGGAAAGCCGGTCGATGATCGTGAACGGCCGCGTCGTCGATAATACGCTGCAGCAATATGCCCTGCTGTTCGCGGCGACGATGGCGGTGGCGGCCACGGCGAACGGCACCCAGCTCGGGATTGTCTCGGCGGCGAGCGTGATCTTCATCGTCTCGCGCTTCGCATTCTGGGTCGGCTACCGAATCGAGCCGGTCTATCGCGCGTTCGGCTTCGCCTCGACGGCTTATCTCAACATCATCCTGTTCGGTATGGCGGCCTGGTTGGCGTGGCGCTGAGCGGGCCCGGCTGGTCCTTACCGAGGCCGACCCGTCTCAATATCGGGCGAGGATGAAGGCGCGCGCCGCGTGATACTCGTCGGTCGTGACCCGCCCGTCGCGGTTGGCGTCGGCCATTGCGCGGAAGCTGGCCGCGGCGGCCTGCGCCTCAGCCGGCGAAAGAAGGATGTCGCGGTCTTTATCGTAGAATTTGAGCGCCCAGTTCATCAGCACCCAGTCTTTTTCGAAGATTTGGCGCGCCTGCGCAGTGACCGGGGCGCTCGCCGGAGTGGTCAGCTGTTGCGCCGACGCCGGAGCAGCCAGGATTGCGAGCAGCGATACGAATTCACGTAACATACTCTGCCTAAACGCTTGAGTATGTGAGGCGTTCAGCCTCGTCCGCGCTCTGCTGAAGCGGACTTGGGCCCTGCCTCGCTAGACGCCCAGGAATTGCTCGATTTCAGTCCACCGGTCGTTCACCACATCGCGCCCCATCTGGATTGCCTGAGCGATCAGCTCCGGCTTGAAATCCAGCGTGTCGTAGAGATTTCGCGGGGGTTCGATCACTTTCACAGGGATCAAATGATATTGCGAAATCGCGGTTTCCAGAGACAGCATCGCCTTGGCGACCTGCGGATCCGTGAGGTTTAGGGCTTTGAGCTCGAGATGCAGTCGGTCGCGGGCATTCAACAGCTGGTTGATGAGGTTCACGTTCTTGAGGTCGTTGGTGGAGACCTCGTTTTGAAGGATGTCGACCGCACGCAGTCCGATCGAGACGAGGCTGTCATATTTCTTGGGAGCCTTGGGACCGGCCGGAGCTGAAGCCCGTATCACCAGCACTGCGCGCGGCCGCTCGTTCAACGCCGCATCGAGCGGCGTCACGTCGCGAACCCCGCCGTCGACCCATTGCTCGTCATTCCCGAGTGCGTCGCGCGAGTCCTGCGGCGGAAAAACGAACGGCATTGCGCAGCTCGCATAGACCCAGTCCGCAAGATTCGGGGCATTTTCGCCGACCAGCCGAAACTCGCCGTTCGTCAGATTGACGATGCCGATCCGAAGCCGCCTTCCGCTGGTCTTGATCTTCTGCTCGTCGATGCTCTGACGGAGCAGTGTCCGGAGCGGAGTTGTCGTATAGAGCGAGGGCTGGCCGGTGATGATGCTGAGGAGAGTCCCGCCGCGCTTCCTGTAAACATCTTCGGGTTTCTTGATGGACGTCCAGAACTGGATGAGACGCGGGATGTCGTTTTGAGCCACCGCGGCAGCCTGGATCGCTCCAGTCGAGGTGCCAACGGCGATATTGAAATTGACTTTCTTGTCCTGAATCAGCGCATCCAGGACGCCGACCTGAAACGCGCCTTTGGCTCCGCCGCCGCTCAGTACGATCGCAAGCTCGCCCGCCATAACCCCCCCTTTCGAAGTGGAGCTATTCGTCGATCCGGCAATGCGATTGTGCGCTTGGGCGGATCGGAAGTCTACAGCGGCTCATCGTCTCGCCAACGCTGGCTCACCTTGCTGGAAACTTGCCGCTGGCGATCGGCCGTAGATAATGACCGATGAAGCGGCGCGGTTTGCTCCAGCTTTTTATCGCCACGCGCTTGCGAATGTCCTCCGACGAGCTGGACCTCGGAGGCGGATCGAGTGCGATTGTCAGCAAGGTCAATAGGGGCCGAAGGAATTGAAAATCTGTTTGGAGCTTGCGGCGGAGCAACTGAAACCGCGCCCAGCTTCCGCCACAGAGCCCCTCCGGGACGGGGACCTTCACCAGGCTTCGAGCCGTTCGCAACTGGACCTGAAGTGCGCGTAGCGGGCTCCCGCCGGGGAAGAAGCCTGCGAGGAGATTCCAATCCATTCCCTCGCTGATGAGGTCTCTTGCGTCGATAAGATGCCTGACATCGATCAGGCCGCGCCAATAATCTCCGTCGTGAAGCTGGTCATGCACGATGGTCAGCAGCAGCTGGCAGGCCGGAGAGGGGAGCAAAACATAGCCCTGGCCGACATGTCTTCTTTCGCACTGTCTTGCGATGAGCTCATAGCCAAGCAGCAGGTATGACGGCTGCACTTGGGTGTGCAGATCGATCATTCCGACATCACGGGTTCGGCAAAGGACGGTTGGTGCCGGGTCGCCGTCGACGCCTTTAAAGACCTGATACTCCAGTTCGCCAAGCGCCTGCATGGATTCGCCCAGCCGCTCCTCGGGGATTAGCAGATCGATATCGGAAATCAGGCGGGACTGCTCCTGCCCGCTACCAGCTAGGAGGCGTGCCATGCCTCGCATGACGATTGGTTCGACTCCGGCAGCGTTGAGTGCGGGGAGCATCTCCGACAATTGCGCGGTGAGCCGCTGGTTTCGCCCACGGGCGCGATCGCGAACGTCCGTCAGCAGCTCACGGATCTCGATCGGGACATTAGGTGAGCCGCTGGAAAGAATGAGGTCCGCGAGTGTCCCGATCGTCAGGGTTTCGCTAGCAAGCTGGACGACGGCTCGCCAGTCCTGCGGAGCTCGCGCGCTGCCGGCGAGACACTCCAGGAGGTCTTCAAGGACCTGCGCCGGTTTTCGCATCTTTTTTGGCATTGCAGAGAAGGGCGGCCGCGTCTCTAGCATCCGAATAGCGAAGATCGAAGCAGCTTGCGTTCCTCACGAGGTCGGCAAGTGCGCCAATGATCGCTGTGGAACAAAGTCCATCAGGGGACCGGCTTTCGCGGATAAGGTCGGCGAGCATCTCGCTTGGAGCCGACGGCGTAAGTGCGGCCTCGTGGCCGGACCCTCGCTGCAGGCGGACAATCGTGCGAACCGGGCAAGCCTGCGCCAAAACGCCCTCGCCGACACTGAGAAAGCGGACGTGCTGGCCGTCGGGCCGCGTGTGCGAAGGTAAAGCGGAGACATCGATGCCGAAATCGCTCGCGAGGTCCCACGCCCCTTGCTTAATTCCGAGCGCCAAGGGGATACCGGCGGCCATGCCATCGGATGTGACAAGGGTCACGTCGTCGGAACCGTATCGGTACCCTGCCTGCAGGAGCGCCAACGCAAGTGTCGTCTTTCCCGATCCGGGAGATCCCAGGAGCAAGCAACCGCCCTCGCTCGTCGTCATGCACGCCGCATGAAGTGCCACCAAATAGCTATCCGAGCGGAGTATGTCCTCAAGGATCAATCCCTTAAGCCGAACGGCGGCCATTGAAAGCTGCACCACTTCGGGTCTGTTGGAGTCCCTGGCGATGAAGACGAACTCACCGCCAGAACACAGTCGATAAACGCGGCGCGCATGTGACCCTCGGGCGAGATGCTCGAAGGCGGGGCCGATCAGTTCAAATAGATCCCGGCTCTCATATTCGATGCACAGGTCGATGCCGCTGATCCGTACCGCTTGGGTCGCTTCGATTGATGTCGGTTGCAACGGCGTTGCTTCGAGAAGCGAGAGCCGGGCCGCCTCTGCTAGGAATGTGGCGACCCAGGGGAGCGCCTCGGAAGGTTCCACCCCTCCCGCCGACAACTCCTGGGCTAGCTCGGGGATCGTGGCTTCGGTCTGGAGCCGCGCCGCAAGTACAGCGCTGGTGTCGTTTAAAACGTGGAGTTCCTGATCCTCCTGGCGGAACAGGAGCGTGGCATCCGGTAATGTCTCAAGTGCACTGCCGCGCTTCAGGCAAAAGCGGACTTCATGCAAAGCACGGCTATGTTCGGAAGCTATCGGCGATGCAGTGACTAAGGATTGTGCCGGCCGTGCAAGGACGCGCCGTTGGATCCGTGGTGACCGTGATTGCCGGGATTGCCAGGACCGCTACCTGCGCCATCGTTGATCGGCGGATTTCCCGGCGGCTGCGGGTCGTCTCCGTTGCCCACGCCATTGTTGCCGTGCGGGCCGCGGTTGGGCCCGCCGCCGGTCGACTGAGCGATCGCCGGTGACGACATTGAGGTGGACAAGAGCATCGTGATGGCGGGCGGCGCTACGAGTGCGGCCTTGCCGTATTTTGACAGAAATTCGCGGCGATCCGTGCCTGCGCGATCCAGCAACTCATCCATGACTCGACTCCGCCTACTTCGCCTTGTCGAAAAGACCATATCTGAAATATTAACATGGTTGCAAGCAGCAATCAGCGACCGATGCTGTTTAAATGTCTTATTTTGATCCAAAGCGGATATTCAACGCGCTTCTTGCCACCTGACGAACGAACTCATGTGAGATGGCGAAAACGGTCGCTTCGTGGTATGGGGGCTGATCGGGCGACTTCTGCGTTGAGCATCCGCCCGGCTGAGAGACCGACTGCGCTCCCGCTTGGCAACGGAGAGCGATCGTATGGACCTCAATGACCTCCTTCAACGTCATCAGGTGGCCCTGTTCAACGCTCAAAACGCACCCAGCGACGAAGTCCGGCGTGTTCATGAAAGCATGGCCGACACCTATGCGGCGCGGATCGCCGGTTCAAAGTGCTCAATGCCGCTCCGGCCACCAATCGTCTGATGGAAACGCCTTCCCGCGCCGAGGCCGCAGATTCGCTCCGCGAACAAGCCGCTCGTTGCCGACGGCTCGCGCGACGGGCGCGCACCTCGGGCGGGTCGTCGGCGCTCTCCTGTGTCGCCGATCAGTTCGACGACGACGCTCGCAGGATCGATCCAACCAGCGAGCGTCGCTGACGCGACGTCCCGAGCAAAAGAGACAGAGAGAGAGTCCTGAATGCCCTTCCGCGTCCTGATCGCGTACGTTCTGATAGCGGCGCTGATTGCGGCATTCGCCGCAATATATCTGCATGTGACCAGGGAACGGCGCGCGTACCAAAAGTGTGAACGCGACTTTCGGCGAGTCCGGGAGCGCAAAAGACGTGCGGCGGAAAAACGATCAAATAGCCCAGGCCGGGGGATGTTCGATGCAAATTGAAGGAAGCGTTCGCACGAATCTGCTGGCTGCCATCGCGGGCGCTCGGCGGTGGAAGGGACGTCCGGTGCATAGGGACACGATCGAGCATTGGCGGCGACTGCTCAACTACGGGCGGCTGATTCATCGTCAGCCCTGCGGTGAGGCCGTCGGGGATCTGGTTGCTGAGCTCGAGATCGAGCTGGCGCATATCGAAGCAGTGTGACCGGTAAAGGGCGATGTTTACCGCGAGGAATACCTTGCGAGGTCAGGCCGCGATCGGCTCGGGCGGCCTGACCCAGCTGGGCAGGAATCGGTACGGATCGATCGCTGACGCGTCGCACGGGATGTTGTTCTCAGCGAGCAGCCTTTGCAGCTCACCCGATTGCGCGGCTGCCATGACTTCCATGCAACCGCCGAGATGCGTTCCGCCGGCATAGACTTGCGGCAGGGTCGGATTGCCCGCCAGCTCGGCGAGCGCGGCGCGGATCTTGGGCACGTCGTTGGCCGCGCGGAAATCGGTCGTGTCGACGTCGATCGATACCAGCGGCACGCCGAGCGCGGTCATGAGCTTGCGCACCGACCAGCAGAATTCGCACCAGCTCATCGCGAACATGACGACCTTGCCAGGATTCGACGCAATCACGTCACTGACGAATCGACGAGCGGTCGAATCTGAGGGGGCGGGAGGAGGCGCCGGAACCGCGGCCGGTGTCGACGCCGGAGCGATCGCGGGCATGGCGGACCAAAGCAAAGCCTCCTCCTCTTCGCCCATGTCGACTGAAATGTCCGCGAAGAGCGGAGTCGACAAATAGCGCTCGCCCGTATCGGGCAGCATCGCGAGGATCCGCGAACCCGGCGCCGCGTCGCGCGCGATTTTGAGCGCCGCCGCAAGCGTCGCTCCGCTGCTGATCCCGCAGAAAATGCCTTCGCGCTGCGCCAGCTGGATTGCGCAATCGATCGCTTCGCCGCCGGCCACTCCGACCGTCGCGTCGATCAATCCGTCGGCAACCGCGTCTCGAGTCAGCTTCGAAATGAAATCGGGGACCCAGCCCTGCATTGGATGCGGATGGAAGGCGGGATGACTTTTTGCCGGTTCGCCACTGCTGTCGAGATCCTGCGCGATCCCGCTTCCGACCAGAGCGGCATTTTCGGGCTCTGCGACGATAATCCGGGTCGCGGGGCTTCGCTCGCGAAGTACCCGGGCGACGCCCTTCAAAGTCCCGCCGGTGCCGAAGCCGCTGACCCACGCGGCAAGGCCGTTCGCTCCGAAGTCGCGGATGATTTCCCCGGCGGTCGTACGGCTGTGGATGGCGGCCCCCGCTTCATTGTCGAACTGCCGGCCC
>JBKPKF010000136.1:0-1749 GCA_046730995.1 Pseudomonadota bacterium | reverse complement strand
TCCTCGCCCAGCTCGCCCTCCTCGAGGCGATCGAGGCTGCCGATTCCCGCGGCCGCGAAAGCGAGCAGTTCGAACGCCGCGTCGGCGAGCTCGTTCGTGCCAGCACCGATCAATCGAAATCTCTGACGGACCGTACCCGTTCGACCGCCGCTTCGGCGCGAGGAATGCTCGGAAAGACGAGCGAGGTCGCCGCAGCCGCCGAGCAGTCGGCTGTCGCAATGCGTGAAGCGGCCCAGACCGCGGCCGGCCTGATTCGAGCGATCGAGGATGCGCGGTCCGAGGTGGAAGTCGCCGCCGGGGTTGCGATCCGCGCCGGCGACCAGGCCAGCGAGGCGGTGAAGGTCAGCCAGGCCCTTTCGGCGCATGTCGAAGCGATCGAATCGATCCTGTCGCTGATCCGCGACATCGCGGGCCAGACCAACCTTCTGGCGCTGAACGCCACCATCGAGGCGGCGCGGGCAGGCGACGCGGGCCGCGGATTCGCCGTCGTGGCGCAGGAAGTGAAGAGCCTCGCCTCGCAGACGGCGCGCGCGACGGACGACATCACCAACAAGATCACCGCGATCCAGCAAGCGACCAAGCAGACCGTCGAAGCCAATGGCTCGATCCAGGGCACGGTCGAGGAAGTCCAGACCTCCGCCGACCGGATCCGCCAGGCGATGGAGCTACAGGCCCAGACGGTGACCATGATCACCGCCGCCGTCGATGAGACGGCGCTCGCCGCGGACTCGATGAGCTCGACCATCGCCGCGATCCGCACCGACACCGAGAACGTCGCCCAGGACATCGACGAGGTGGAGCAGGGCTTCGGCCGCTTCAGCGAGCAGATCGCCAACTTCAAGTCGACCGCCAAGGCGTTCGTCAACGGAATGGCGGCTTAACCCGCAACACCGTCATTGCGAGGAGCGTAAGCGACGCGGCAATCTAGTCTGGATTGCTTCGCTGCGCTCGCAATGACGGCGGAGCTGCACTAATCGGCAGCCATGAACATCCTCGTCACCGGCGCGAGCCGCGGCATCGGAGCGGCAACCTACAATCTCCTGAAGTCGCACAGTCACAATGTCGTCGGCCATTCCAGCCGCGGCAGCGATGAGCTGATCGCGGGTGACCTCACAGACTCCTCCGCTCCCAGGCGCATCTGGGACGCCGCTCTCGGGCGGCTCGGCGGGCGAATCGATGCGCTCGTCAACAATGCCGGAATCTACGAAAGCGTCGCGGATTATGCCGAAGAGGATGAATGGCACGCGGGCTGGCAGCGAACGCTGACGATCAATCTCCAGGCGGCAGCCGACCTCAGCCGCCTCGCAGTTCGCCATTTCCGCGAAGGGGAGGAGCAGGGTGGTGGCCGGATCGTCAACGTCGCGAGCCGCGCGGCCTTCCGCGGCGATTCCCCACAGCATTGGCATTATGCGGCGTCCAAGGGCGCCATGGTCAGCCTGACCCGGACCATCGCGCGCGGCTACGCGGCGGAAGGCATCCTCTGCTTCGCGGTCGCCCCGGGGTTCACGGTGTCGGAAATGACCGAGGAATATTTGGCGGGCCGCGGCGGAGCGCAGATCGTCGCCGACATACCGCTCGGCCGGGTGGCTTCGACCGACGAGGTGGCCGAGACCATCCGCTGGCTCGCCACTGAAGCGCCTGCGTCCGCGACCGGCAGCGTGATCGACGTCAACGGCGCAAGCTACGTCCGATGAGCTTTCGGCTGACCATCCCCTGCACCCGCGCCCAGGGCGAGGCGATCGGGGCGAT
>JBKPKF010000135.1:0-4244 GCA_046730995.1 Pseudomonadota bacterium | reverse complement strand
ATCGATTTGCTGAGACGCTTGCGCCCCGCGGCGTTGGCGTAGATCACGCTGTTGAATCGATACCAAGGCTTCACCTGCCGCTTGTCCGCAAGCCGCGGGCGAAGCCAGTCGAACGCCCGGTATCCGCGCGTCGCGAACAGTTTGCGCCAATATTCGGGCGGCTGTTCGTTCACGTGATGCTCGCCGCCCTGGTGAGGAACCGCCGCGGAAAAGAGGACGACGTCGCCGTGACGGACGAGATTGTCGACGAAGCCCGCGGCACAATCGCCGGGAAGATGCTCGGCGACCTCGAGGCTTTGCACTAGGTCGAACTCGCGCCCAAGATCCAGCGGCACGGCGAGATCGTGTGCGACGAACCGGTCCGATGGAATCGCGAGTTGTTCCCGGGCGACGTAATCTCCATCGACGGCGACCACGTCCTTCACTCCTGCCTTCATCCATTCCGCGGCCCAAGCGCCGTGGCCCGATCCGACATCGAGCAGGCTTTGGATTTCGATTTCTCCCAGGATCAGCGCAGCGACGACGTTGGCTGAAGCGCGCGAGCCGGCGTCGATATAATCGTAAAAGTCGGTAGAATAGACGTGTTCGGTCATCGGGTCCCGCTCAGCCCTAGCTGGCCACAGTCCGCAGGGTCAAACGCAACCAACATTGCTGCCGGGTTAAACTCGCCCTCCTCTGCTTGCCCTTTGGAAGCGACCGGCTAGGACGCGAACAATGTGGGAAGCAAAGGTTCAGGATTTGGAAGCGCGCCTGCTGGACTGGCTCGAGCGTCATTGGAAGCTTGCGGCGCTCGTCGTCTGGGTCGGTCTTTGCGCCTGGTTCATATACCAGCGCTGGGGCGCGATCCGTTGGTTCGGGCTCGGGGACACCGACGACAATATGCGGATCATGCAGGTCCGCGCCCTGCTCCACGGCCAGGGTTGGTTCGACCTTCGTCAGTATCGCCTCAATGCTCCGTTCGGTGCCAATATCCACTGGTCTCGATTGGTCGACCTGCCGATCGCCGGAATGATCCTTTTGCTCAAACCCTGGATCGGAGGCGCCGCTGCCGAGCGCTGGGCGGTCGCGATTGCCCCATTGCTGCCTTACCTGCTGCTGCTCGTCTCGCTAGCCCTCACCGTCCGCAGGCTGGTGAGCCCGCGCGCCTATGTCATCGCCTTTTTCGCGATCTTCTTCGCGGGATCGACCAACGGCATGTTCATGCCCGAACGGATCGACCACCACGGCTGGCAGCTCGCATTGTTGGCATTGGCGATCGCGGCCATAGCCGATCCGAAGCGCCTTCGCGGCGGCATCACCCTCGGTGTCGCCACGGCAATGTCCCTGGCGATCGGCCTCGAAATGATGATCTATTTGGCGATCGCGGGCGTCGCCATGGTCCTGTTCTGGATCGTTGATCGCGACGAGCGCGACCGGCTTAGGACCTATGCGGTGACGCTCGCCGGAGGCACCGCGCTCGCCTTTCTGCTGTTCGCTTCCTACGCCAACCGCGAAGCCGTCTGCGATGCCTTGTCGCCGGTCTGGCTTTCCGACGCGCTGCTCGGCGGCGCACTGCTGTTCGGCCTCGCCTGGCTGTCGCCTGGAAGCTGGAAGGTGCGGATCGCCCTTGCCCTTGGCGCAGGCCTGGCGGTCGCCGCTTTTCACGGCCTGATGTGGCCCCACTGCCTGCATCGGCTGGAGGGCGTCTCGCCCGAGGTGGACCGGCTGTGGCTGAGCCACGTCCGCGAGGCCCGCCCGATCTACCTGCATGGTTGGAGAGTCGCGACCCTGACGCTCGCCTTGCCCGCGACAGGCGCGGTCGGCTGGCTTGTGCTGATGTGGGTGAAGCGGCGGGACCGGGAGCTGCTGAGGCGGATCATCGGCGCGGCGGCGCCAGGCTTCGCTGCGAGCCTGCTGCTATTCTGGCAGACTCGAACAGGGCCCGCTGCGCAGATGCTCGCCGCCCCGGGCACTGCCGCGCTGGTATGGATCCTCGTCCCGCTGGTCTGGAACTGGAAATATGGGAATATCGGGATCGGCGACCTGAAACTCCGTGTCCTGGCGGTCTTTGCGGTCATAATGGTTGGTGCCGGCGCGGCGGTCCCGCTGGTCCTCGATTACATGCCCGCGGAAAAGAAGACGAAGCAGGGAGCAGCGATCGACCGCGCCAACAACCTGTGCAATTCGCTCTGGGGATATCATAGCGTGGCGCTCCAGCCGAAGGGCGTCGTCTTCACCTTCGTCGACCTCGGCCCGCGCCTTATCGCCGTCACGCACCACAATTCGATCGCAGGTCCTTATCACCGCAACGGACAGCAGATCGCCGACGTGATGAATGCGTTCCGGGGGAGCGCGGACCAGGCGCATGCGCTGATCGGCAAATATCATTCGACCTACTTGCTGACCTGCCCGAACAGCTCGACGACGACGATCTTCCTGTCGGAAGCGCCGAAGGGATTCTATGCGCAGCTGCAGCGCGGCGAGATCCCGAAATGGCTGACGCCTGTCGGACTTCCCAAGGACTCACCGTTCCGGATGTGGCGGGTCGTCGGCTAGCCAAGTGCATTCGGAAAACTTTGCTTTAGCCCGTCGATCACGAATTGCGCTGCGAGGGCAGCGAGGATCACACCCAGGATCCTCGTAATCATCGCTTCGACTTTCTCGCCGATCAGCCGCATCAGCGGGCCCGCCGCGAGAAGCGTGACTGCGGTGATCAGCATGACGACGGTGATCGCGGCAAGGACGGTTGCGACCTCGAGCGGCCCTTCCGCCCGCGACACCCACAACATCGCGCTGGCGATCGATCCGGGCCCGGTGATCATCGGGATGGCCATCGGGAAGACGCTTATGTCTTCGGCCTCCGGCGTGCCCTCGATCGACTGGGCGCGCATTTCGCGCCGGGCCGTGCGGCGTTCGAAGATCATGTCGAAGGCGATGAAGAACAACAGGATTCCGCCGGCGATTCGGAAACTCGCGAGACTGATCCCCAGCGCGTGAAGCATCGGTCGTCCGAGCAATGCGAAGAACATGAGGATTGCCCAAGCGATGAGCGACGAGCGGATCGCCATTGCCCGGCGGTGCGCCGCGGGCGTGCCGCGCGTCAGGCTAGCGAAGATTGGGGCACATCCCGGCGGATCGATGATCACCAGGAAGGTGACGAGGGCCGAGCCGAATAGCTCGATCATTGCGGTGGCTTGGGCGGCGGGATCCGGTTGTGGAGGACCTGCGCGTAATGCGACCCATTCCAAAGGAAGACGCGGAACGTCCGGCCACCTTGCTTGTCGACCTTCCAGTCCCAGCCGAGCGTCCTGTCGGCGGATTGCCCGCGTCCGTTGTCTTCGGGGGTGGTGCGCGCCTCCTTCGTCGTCAGCCTCGGGGGCGGAGCAATCGGAGCTCCCCTGGCCCGACCCGCGCAAGACGCGCGGTGCACCTGCGCGCGCTTAGCCGCCGGTGCTGCACCCTCGAGAGGTCCACCGCCGTCATAGACCCAACGCCAGTCGCGCTTTGTTCGCTGCCACACGGTGGTGAAATAGCCGCCCGGAGCTCCGTCGACCTTCCACCACGGGCCCGTGTTCACCGCAATCCGCCCATCACACGAAACGAAGCTGTGCGCGGGCCGCCAGCTGATCGCTTTTGGTGGATCCTTCTGGGGCAGGGCCCGGTGCGCCCACACCGCCTGCGGAGTGAAAATCACGGCGTCACGCTCCGCCCATTTGCGAAAGGCGGTCCATTGGCCGATCCGCTGGGCATCTCGGGCGAACGAATATTCGGCATCGACCGCACTCGAGGCGGCTGCGGCAAAGAGCAGTGCGGCGATCATAATCCCTCCGGATCGATGAGTCCTGCGCGGCGGTGCGCAGCGACCAATGTATTACGCATCAGCATTGCGATCGTCATCGGACCGACCCCGCCCGGAACCGGAGTGATCGCAGCGGCGACCTCTGCGGCTTCGTCATAGGCAACGTCGCCGACGAGCCGGCCCTTGCCATCCTCGGTCGGCAGGCGATTGATGCCGACGTCGATGACCGTCGCTCCGGGCTTGATCCAATCGCCGCGAACCATTTCCGCCCGGCCGGCCGCCGCAACGACGAGGTCCGCGCGGCGGACGACAGCCGGCAGGTCGCGAGTCTTCGAATGAGCGATGGTGACGGTCGCACTCTCCGCGATCAGGAGCTGGGCCATCGGCTTGCCGACGATGTTGGACCGCCCGATGACCACCGCGTCCAGTCCCGCCAGGCTTCCGAGCTCAATCTTCAACAAATGAA
>JBKPKF010000134.1:0-3410 GCA_046730995.1 Pseudomonadota bacterium | reverse complement strand
CAGGAACGCTGATCGTGGTCGGTAGCCCCCGCACTCCGGCTGACGCCTGGGCGGTGGTGCAAACCGCGATCGGCGGCAGCAAGAGCGCAGCGATCGTTGCCAAGAACGAAGTCCGCTATCCGTTGCTACTCGCCGATGCCGACGAGCATCATGTTACAGCAGACAGCGTCTCGATGATCTCAGAGGCCGTCATGACGGGTAAGCCCGTCGGGCTAATTCCGGTGGAACCGGACTCGCGCGGCCGGCGCCGAATCCGCGGACGGCCCCCCGAAGTCACGAAAATGCGCGATCCCCGGCGATTCTGGGTGGACGTTCAGGCTAGAAACCTCGTCGGAACCGTGGACGAACCCAAGGCAGGCCCATTCCAGGACCCCGTCGAGACGGCCGTTTCCGCTGTCCGCAGTCGCTTACGCGGCCTGTTTGATTGAATTCCAATAGCGATAGCGGTCGATCAGCTCGATCGAGTCATGGCGAATGTGGTTCGCGGCCATTTCCGCGGCCAGCTCTTCCCTGGTGACGAGCCTCCTGTCGACCATCTCCGCGAGCAGCGAATAGACCAAGGCCTCCTGATTGCGGTCGGGATGCGGCTGGTAACGACGGATGGCGACTCGGCGCAGGAAATCCAGCGGGCCGATCTCACGAAGCGTGTAATCGACCGGCAGGCCGGTCTTCCATGGCTGCGTACGCCGCCTGGTCGTGTGCAGGATCTTCGTGCGGCTATCGAGCTTGTCGAAACCGTTCCACTCCGGCTCGAGGAAGCCGACGATTGAGCGATCCTCGCGCTTCAACTCGATCCACTCGAGATAATCGAAGCGATGGGCGAACAAATCGTCCAGGTCCCTCTCGAAGTCCCAATGCCGCAGTTTCGCGCAATCGAGCAGCATGACCGAAGTCGCGATGTAATCGGCGTGTCCGTTATGACCTGGGCGCGGAACGGCCATGACGGCTTTTCCGCCCATATCCCGCTCGAAGAGCTCCCCGACGTCGCCTACGCCGAAACAATCCGGGTCCGTGACGATCGCGCGGCCCTCGAAATTCATCAGGCTCGGCGGCGCAAAACGCAGAGGCGTGAAACTCTGCAAATCGTCCGGGTCCCAGGCACGGATATTTCCGCCGCGACGGATCGACTGACCCGCGCGGGTCAGGCGTGGAAAATCATGGATGTGCAGGATGCGAACGTCGAAGCTAACGGGATTCCTGGCGTTTCGCCGGTAGCTATAGGCCGAAATCCTGGCCCCGATCATTTGCCGGTCGTTCGCCTGAATGAAGACCGTCGGACGCACACTAACTCTCCTCGAAACCGCGCTCCTTTATGACACGATCAAGGTTAACGAGCGTTGTCAGCAAGGTTTCCATCCGGTCGAGCGGCCAGGCGTTGGGACCGTCGGATTTTGCGTTCGCCGGATCGGGATGAGTCTCCATGAACAGGCCGGAGATGCCCGCTGCGACGGCGGATCGTGCCAGCACCGGAACGAACTCCCGCTGTCCGCCGGAACTGGTCCCCTGCCCGCCCGGGAGCTGGACGCTGTGGGTCGCGTCGAACACGACGGGGCAGCCGGTTTCGCGCATGATCGCCAGGCTTCGCATGTCGCTGACGAGATTGTTGTAACCGAACGAAGCGCCCCGCTCGCACACCATGATGGTCTCTTCGTTGACGCCCGCGGCCTGGGCAGCGTTGCGCGCCTTGTCGACAACGTTGACCATGTCGTGCGGCGCCATGAACTGCGCCTTCTTGATGTTCACGGGCTTGCCCGAGGCCGCGACAGCGTGGATGAAATCGGTCTGGCGGGCCAAAAAAGCCGGAGTCTGGAGCACATCGACGACTTGGGCCACGGGCTCGATCTGCGGGATGTCGTGGACGTCAGTCAGGATGGGCACGTCGAGCGCGGTCTTCACCTTCTCGAGGATCCTCAGGCCCTCGTCCATGCCAGGACCCCGAAAACTCTTGTCGCTGCTTCGATTGGCCTTGTCGAAGCTCGATTTGAAGATGAAGTGCACGCCGAGCCGCCCGGTGATGTCCTTAAGCCGCTCTGCCGTCCGTAGTTGAAGCTCCTCGCTTTCGACGACGCACGGACCGGCGATCAGGAACAGGGGATGGTTGAGCCCGACTTCGCGTCCAAGAAGGTGCATCGCGGCTATTTAGGCGAGGCCGTCGACAACCGCCACTGGCCGCCAGCCACCGAGTCCGTGATTTTCCGCGAAATCGTGCGGAAACGGCTCGCCGGCATGAATTCCGCCGCTGACGAACACGGTGTCGAATCCCATGCGCGCGGCGCCGAGGATATCGGTCTGCAGCCCGTCTCCAACGGCGAGCACGACCGAGGTTGGAGGGTCGCCGGCGACATGCAAGGCGTGCCGATAAATCGCCTCATGCGGCTTGCCGTACCAGCAGACGCGGCCGCCAAGCTGCTCATAAACGTCGGCGATCGCGCCGGCGCATGGTTCGGGCACTCCACCACGAACGACCAGGCGGTCCGGGTTTAGGCAGTGCATTGTCACGCCGCGCTTGGCCCAGCGTTCGAGATCGTCGAAATATTGTTCGACGTCCGGCCGAACCTCCTCGATGCCGGTGCAGGCGAGGTCGGTGAAGTCGCGGCCTTCAGCGATTTCAACGCCCCTGCCCTCAAGGATTTCGCGGTCTCCCGCCGTGCCGACGAATCCGACCGGTCGATCTAGCTCGATTAGCGCCGCGATGCCGGCCTCTCCGCTCGTCGCGATCCCGTCCCAGGCTTCGGGGGGAAGCCCGAGGCGTGTCAGCTGCTCCTCAACCGCCTCGGCCGTGCGGGGCGCGTTGGTAATCAGGATGACGCAGCGGTTTTCGTCCCGCCACTGGAGCAGGCGTGCCGCTGCTGACGGATAGAGGCGAACGCCATCATGGATGACGCCCCAGATGTCGCAGAGAATCACGCGATATTTGGCGTCGAGCCCGTCCCAGAAGTTCATTCGATGCCGGCCTCGGCGAGCGCCTGCTCGATCGGCGCGACATCCTCGGGATTGTTGAGCTCGCGCAACGCGAAGGGAGGAGTTTCCACGTCGACCACCGCGATGCGCATGCCGGCGGCGAGGAAGCGCAACTGCTCAAGGCCCTCCAGCATCTCGAGCTCGCTGACGGGCGTCGCGACATACCGGTCGAGTGCTTCGGGTCGGTACGCATAGACACCGACGTGCAGGCGAACGGGCGACATTGATCCATCCAGCGCTCCGCTCGGCAGGTGTGGGATCAACCGTTTGGAAAAATAGAGCGCATAGCCCTGCGCGTCGGTCACGACGCTTGTCCCTCCGACCCGGCCGGCGGCTTCCTCGGCCTGAAGCGCTCGGACCGCCTGGGCCCTCAGCTGCATCGCAGGAGTCGCCACAAGCGCGTCCTTGTCGCCTTCCATCCGCGCAATCAGCGCTTCGACGAAGCCGGG
>JBKPKF010000133.1:0-5696 GCA_046730995.1 Pseudomonadota bacterium | reverse complement strand
TCTGGCGCGACGAGGAAGAGCATTTCATGCGCTTCCGCAACGGCGTTGCCGAGGCGCCGCTGAAAGTCGTCGGCAAGACCGACAAGCGCGGGACGCAAGTGACCTTCCTGCCGTCGGGCGAAACCTTCAAGCAGACCGATTTCGACTTCGAGCTTCTCGAACATCGCTTCCGCGAGCTGGCCTTCCTCAATTCAGGCGTCCGGCTGGTCCTGACCGACGCTCGGCACGCGGAAAAAAAGAGCGCCGAAATGTATTATGAAGGCGGCATCGCGGCCTTCGTAAAGTGGCTCGACCGCGCCAAGGCTCCACTCGTACCCGATCCGATTGCGATTCACGGTCAGCGCGACGATGTCGGCATCGACGTCGCGCTCGAATGGAATGATTCTTACTACGAGAACGTCCTCACCTTCACCAACAACATCCCGCAGCGCGACGGCGGAACGCACCTCGCGGCGTTCCGTGCGGCGCTGACCCGCACGCTCAATAATTATGCCGAGCGCTCGGGGCTGATGAAGCGCGAGAAGGTGTCGCTGACCGGCGAGGACATGCGCGAAGGCCTGACGGCGATCGTCTCGGTGAAACTGCCCGACCCGAAGTTCAGCTCGCAGACCAAGGACAAGCTCGTCAGCAGCGAAGTCCGCCAGCCGCTCGAAAGCCTGATGGCCGACAAGCTCGCCGAATGGCTCGAGGAGAACCCGGGGCACGCGCGCGCAATTATCGGCAAGGTCATCGACGCAGCGGCGGCTCGCGAAGCGGCCCGCAAGGCACGCGAAGCAAGCCGCAAATCTGCGATGGGCATCGCTTCGCTACCGGGCAAACTGCACGACTGCCAGGAACGCGATCCCGCCAAATCCGAGCTGTTCCTGGTCGAGGGCGACAGCGCCGGCGGCTCGGCCAAGCAGGGCCGCGACAGCAAATACCAGGCGATCCTGCCCTTGAAGGGCAAGATCCTCAATGTCGAGCGGGCGCGGTTCGACCGCATGCTCTCGTCCAAGGAAATCGGGACGATGATCCAGGCGATCGGCACGGGCATCGGCCGCGAGGAGTTCAATCTCGAGAAGCTGCGCTACCACAAGATCATCCTGATGACCGACGCCGACGTCGACGGCGCGCATATCCGGACCCTGCTGCTGACCTTCTTCTACCGGCAAATGCCGGACCTCATCGAAAAGGGTCACCTCTTCATCGCCCAGCCGCCGCTCTACAAAGTCAGCCGCGGCCGTTCGGAGGTCTATCTCAAGCACGACGGCGCCCTCGACGATTATCTCGAGGAAGCCGGGCTCGAAGGGCTCGTGCTCGATGCTCCAGACGGCCAGCGCTCGGCCGGCGACCTCAAGCAGTTGGTTGACCATGCCCGCCGGATGCGCACGCTGATGGCCTATGCGCCGCGCAACTATGATCCGGCGCTGATCGAGGCGCTCGCGTTGAACGGCGCGCTGAAACCCAACCTCGACGGTGAGGGACGCGCGAAAGCGGTCGCGCGCGTCGCCCAATGGCTTGGTGCGGCCGACCAGGAAGCTGAATGGTCGGGCGACATCGCGACGGAGGGTGGTTATTTGCTGAAGCGCCTGTGGCGAGGGGTAACCGACGCCTACATTTTCGAGCCGAGCTTCCTGACCTCCGCGGAGGCGCGCAAGCTCGATACCCTCGCTCGGGAGCAGGCCGCAGCCTACACCAAACCCTCGACGCTGCGCGCGCTCAAGAAGGGCGCGGTGGCGGACGAGCCGAAGCCGGAGGCACTCGAAGGAGAGACCGACGAAGAGCCGGCGGAAGCCGAGACCAAGGGCAAGCCGGTGACGATCACCCGGCCGCACGAATTGCTCGACGCGGTGCTCGCCGCTGGTCGCAAGGGCCTGTCCATCGCCCGCTACAAGGGCCTCGGCGAAATGAACGCCGAGCAATTGTGGGAAACGACGCTCGACCCGGCGAACCGCTCGTTGCTTCGGGTCGAAGTCGCGCAGGCGGACGTCGCCGACGAGATCTTCACTCGGCTAATGGGCGATGTCGTCGAGCCACGCCGCGAGTTCATCCAGGACAATGCGCTCAGCGTCGCCAACCTCGACGTCTAGGAACATTTCACGGCGAGCGGCTATTGGCGGGCATGTGACCTCCGCGCGCTCGATCACCGTCGCCAGCTACAACATGCACAGGGCGGTCGGGCTCGACGGCCGTCGCGACCCCCATCGCGTCTTGAAGGTGCTGCAGGAAATCGATGCCGACGTCGTCGCGTTGCAGGAGGCTGACAAGCGTATCGGCGGGCGGGGCTCGACCGTCCCGCATGAACTGATCGATACCCATGGGGTGTATAAGCCGGTGCACCTCGGGGTCCGGCATAGAAGGCCGCTCGAGAAAGCCCGCAAACATGCTGAACGGCTGCTCAAGGTCGACACTCGAAACATCGGCTGGCACGGGAACGCGATCCTCGTGAAGCGCCACGTAGGGGTGCTCGATTGCGCTGTGCTCGACCTCCCCACGTTCGAGCCGCGGGGCGCGGTCATGGCGGAGCTGCTGATCGGCGACCGCCCGCTCCGCGTGGTTGGCATGCATCTCGACCTTTCGGGCCTCTGGAGACGGCGGCAGATGCGAGCGATCCTCGAAGCCATCGCTGCGCGACCGCAGGCGATGCCGACCGTATTGATGGGTGATACCAACGAATGGCGGACGGTCGCGGGCTGCCTCAAAGACGTTGGGCCCGAGTTCCACATCGCGCCGACCGGGCCGAGCTTCCATGCCCGTCACCCGGTCGCCCAGCTCGACCGGATCATCGTCCACAAGGACATGAGCATCGAGGCCGCGGGCGTGCACATGAGCGCGGCCGCCCGCCGCGCCTCCGACCATCTGCCGATCTGGGCGAAATTGTCGGTCTAACCCGCGATTTTCCTTAGCCGCCGCCGCTGGATCGATGATCCGATCCCCATCGCCTCGCGATATTTGACGACGGTCCGGCGGGCGACGTCGAAGCCCTTTCCCTTCAGCAACCCGGCGATCGCGTCGTCGCTGAGGATGTCGGATTCGGCCTCGATCAATTCCTTGATCGCCGACTTAACCGCCTCGGCCGCGGCCCCGTCGCCTTCGGCCGAAGCGACCCCGGAGCCGAAGAAATATTTGAGCTCGTAGAGGCCGCGGTCGCACAGCAGATATTTGTTCGACGTGACTCGGCTGACGGTCGATTCATGCATCTCGATCGCTTCGGCGACTTCGCGCAACGTCATCGGCTTCATGGCCGAGACGCCCCGCTCGAAGAAACCCTGTTGGCGTTTGACAATCTCGCTCACGACCTTGACGATGGTCCGGGCTCGCTGGTCGAGCGCCTTCATCAGCCAGTTGGCGCTCTGGAGACATTCGCTGAGCCAGGCCCGGGATTTCTTGTCCTGCGGACCGGATTTCAGTTCCTGGTAATAGCGCCGGTTGACGAGCAATCGCGGCAAGCTCGCCTGGTTGAGCTCGACCGCGAAGCCCGAGCGGAGCTGGCGCACGAATACATCCGGAGTGACGTCCTGCGCGCCCGACGCCGAAAACTGGCATCCTGGCTTAGGATCATAGGAACGAAGTTCGCGGATCATGTCCGCAAGGTCATCATCGTCGACCGCGCAGATGCGCTTGAGGTCGCCGAGCCGGCCCTTCGACAGCAATTCCAGATTGTCGATCAGGCGCGCCATCGCCGGGTCGTAGCGGTCGGCCGCCTTGGCCTGCAGCGCCAGACATTCGGCCAGGCCGCGAGCGCCGACTCCCGCCGGTTCGAGCCCGTGGACGATTGCGAGCGAGGCCTCGACCGTTTCGATCGGTGCGCCCGCCATCCGCGCAATCTCCTCGACCGGGACCGACAAATAGCCGGTCTCGTCCACCATTTCGGCAATGATTCGAGCGAGATCGCCGATCGGACCGGAATAGCCGTGAAGCTGGTCGAGCAAATGCTCGGAAAGCGTCGCGGGCGAATATTCGAGGCGATCGAAATCGAACGGTTCTTCGCCGCCGCCCGAAGTGATCACATCCGCGAAGCTGTCCGTCTCGAGCGCTTCGCTCGTCCAGTCGACATCGAGTGGCCGGTCGTCGTCCGCCACGCCCGTAATGAGGTCGTCGGCGCCGGGGTCGTCCGGAGGCTCGTCCCCTGAATATTCATCGGACATGAAGTCGCCCGCGGGCTGCTCCTCGGGCTCATCGGAGCGCGTCTCGAGCAGCGGATTCTTCGAAATCTCTTCCGCGATATAGGCTTCGAGCTCGAGGTTGCTCAGCTGCAGCAGCTTGATCGCCTGCGTTAGCTGCGGCGTCAGCACCAGCTGCTGCGACTGGCGGATGCTTAGGGAGGGCCCGAGTCCCACGGGTCCTTATCCGCTAAAGCGCGAAGCTCTCGCCGAGGTAGAGGCGCCGGACCTCCTGGTCGGCGACCAACGCTTCGGGAGTACCCTGGAACAGGACCTGGCCGTCATAGATGATGCAGGCACGATCGACGATGTCGAGCGTCTCGCGCACGTTATGGTCGGTGATGAGCACGCCGATATCGCGCTTCTTCAATTCACGAACGAGCTCGCGGATGTCGGCGATCGAGATCGGGTCGATCCCGGCGAACGGCTCGTCGAGCAGCATGATCGATGGCTCGGCGGCCAGTGCTCGGGCGATTTCGCAGCGCCGCCGCTCGCCCCCCGACAAAGCCATCGCCGGCGAATCGCGGAGGGCCCCGATCCCGAATTCGCCGAGCAATTGCTCCAGCCGTTCGAGGCGTGCGTGCCTGTCCGGTTCGGAAACCTGGAGGACCGCCATGATGTTCTGCTCGACCGTCAGCCCGCGAAAAATCGATGTTTCCTGAGGCAGGTAGCCCAATCCGAGAATCGCGCGGCGGTACATTGGAAGATCGGTGATGTCCTGGCCGTCGAGGAAGATGCGTCCGCTGTCCGGCTTCACCAGCCCCATCACCGAGTAGAAGCAGGTCGTCTTGCCGGCGCCATTCGGCCCAAGCAGGCCGACGACCTCGCCGCGATGCACATCCAGCGACACGTCATGAAGCACGGCTCGCCGATCATAAGCCTTGGCGATCGAATGAACCGCGAGGCCGCCAGCTGCAGGGACAGCGTCGGCCGCCGGCCTCATCAGGGTCGCGGCTTCGTTCATCGCCGCCTACTGCTGTTTCTTCTGCGGCACCGTGAAGTGACCGGTGACGCGGCCGCCGCTCTGGTTCACACCGGGGGGCCCGCCGTCGATCACCGCCCGTCCGGAATCGAGGTCGATCACGAGCCGCGACCCGTTGACCTGATTGTCCCCTCGGTTGAGCTGGACGGCCCCGATGAGGGTGATCAGCTTCTTGTCGAGGTCGTAGATCCCGAAATCGCCCTTCGCCGTCTCGGACGGGCTCCGAACGGTCACTCCGCCGGCGGCATCGAGCCTCCGGATCTGCACTCCGCCACTGGTCTGGGAGCCGCCCGAATAAGCGATCGTCAGCCGCTCGGTATCGAGGGTCAGCTCGGCCTGGGTGACATGGACGTTTCCGACGAAGATCGCGCGGTCGGACCGGTCCTGGACTTCGATCCGATTGGCGCTGACGTCCACCGGAGCATCGCTGTTATGGCCTTTCAGCGCGGAAACCGAATCCAGCTTTTGTTGGGCGGGCGCAGCGGCAGCGAGGATGCCCGCGCCGAGAATCGCCGAAGCAAGGATTATGCCGAAGGGCCGCATCGTCTTCATCTGACGGCGCCTTGCACGAT
>JBKPKF010000132.1:0-7610 GCA_046730995.1 Pseudomonadota bacterium | reverse complement strand
CCGACGGCGGCAATTGGGCCAAGCAGTCCGACTCCGGCGACGACGGGGAAGAAGAAGGGGATGAGCGGACGGCTGGTGGTCATCACCACCGCGGCCAGGCCGAGGACCGTATAGACGAGCCCGGCGATGAAAATGTCGCCGCGCATGTCCATGAAATCCTCCCAGCCGGCCCTCAGCGCAAACCTGAGGTCCCCTTCACCGATCTTGCGAACGGGGATTCTCTTCTTTGTCGTTGAAACGGAACGGGACGCTGTGGCCATCGCACCTCTCCTTTGAAAGGCGGCTGCCAAAGGGACGCGCGGCAGCGGCTTTCCGCTCCCAATAGCAAAAAAATCGTGTCCGTTAGAGACTGGTGCGCGCGAAAACGATGGTTTCGTCGCGATTATATTGCGGCCGCGCGAATTCAGGTCGCGCGCTGAGAAGCGAACCGGCGCTGGGCGGCAACCCGCCATGGTATCCCAGAACCAGGACGTCGACCGGCTTCACCTGACCAATGACGAGCTGGACGGTCAGCCCGTCACAGGATCGTCCGAAGCAGTCGATATAATATTTTCCCTTCTGGACGGTCGCATCGATTGGCCGCACGTATCCAGCCACACCGGCCGCGATAATCTTTGCGTCGGCGGGTGCAACCAGCTCGATGCGATCGAAACCCGCGGCAAGGAAGCGAAGCGTGCGCGTGCGGCTATTGCCCCTCCGGATATCACCCAGCCGCTGGACGCCTGGTGCCGTCGGGATTTTGGCATCGGCGGGGGCAGGGGCAAGCCAGCGCGGGCGATCGCTGAATGGCAGCTTGCCACGCTTCCACCCGCTCCCAGCGCGAGTCGGAAGCGGCGCGGCGTCGTTGAGCACCGACCAGGAGGACTTAAACGCCTTGAGGTCGGTGACGTGCTGGATCACGAAGCGTTGCTGCCGGTCGGCCGAATAAGCTGGGGCGGCGGCAGCGGCGGCCCACCCGGTGAGCGCCAGCGCGCCCCCAAGCGCCGCCGCCCAACGCAAGCCCGCACAACGGATCAACGGAGCAGCCTCGATCAGCGCGGGTAAGATCAGGAAACTGCCGAGGGGTGCGAAAAGCCACATCGGCCCGCCGTTCAGGAGCTCTTCCAGCAAAGCGAGCATTGCGCCCCAGGTCACATAGAGGAGCAGGATCGCCAGCGCGGACGCGATCTGCTCCGCGCGCGGCCACCAGCGGTTGGCGACGATCCCGGCAATGACGATCAAGGGCGACAACAGGAAGAAGATGATACCACCGGGCGCGACCAGGCCGATCACACCGCCTATAACTAGGAAGATCAGCCAAAACGCAGTTCGAAGCTGCGTCCGGTCGGCTTTGGCGCCTATGGTCGCGAGCAAGGTCACCGCGACGACCATGACCGAGGCGTAGGTCGCAAGGGTCGTCCAGATTGGCTCAGCGCGCCAGAACATGCCGTGACGTACGGTTCCGATCGCCGCGAGCGCCAGCCACGACAGCGCCGCGGAGCCGATCATGGTCCCGACTGCAACACCGGCGCCGCGCGCCGGTTTTCCGCGTCGCCAGCTGATGGCCGCGAACGCAATCAGCAGGCCGACGAGCAGGATCGCTCCAGCGACGAGCGGAAGTGTAATCAACGCCCGCCCGGAAACGTCCATGAAGATACGTGTGCCGGATGCTTGCGGCTGCGGTCCGTTGGCAAGCGCTTCTGCCAGCGCCAGAACCTGGTCGCCCATGTGTTGCAGCGTGCGATGATCGAGTGCGGCAAGGTCGTCGCCGGCGCTGTGATAGCGCGTCTCGTTGCCGATCGGCGCGATGTTGAGCGTCAGCCAATGACGATCAGCGAAGCTGTTGACGTCGGTGTAGTTGGGCATTTGCCGGTAGACGTCGGTTGAGAGTGAATTGGCCACAGGATGCGCGACCGTGCCCCTGAAGGCAGCGATGGCGGATCCATTCGGAACATTGGTCTCGAACATGTTGGCGGGGCCGCGGACACCGCGTGCCTCGAGGTTGATCAGGCTTCCGACGTCATGGCTCAAGGGGTCGGCGAGGAAGGCGCGGGCGCCGACAAGCCCAAGCTCCTCGCCTTCGTTGAAAAGCAGGATAACGGGCCGCTTCAGCGCCTTTTCCCGGAGAATTGATCCGACTTCCAAAAGAGTGGCGACGCCAATCCCGTCGTCACCCGCGCCTGGGCCCACGGGCGTGCTGTCGTAATGGGCATTGAGAAGGACGGGTTTGCCGCTTGGCGGCCCAAGCACCGCGATCACGTTGCGGACACGCGCGCACGAAACGCCGCGCTGCTTGAACAGTTCGTTGCAGGCGGCCTGGTCGCGGACGATCGGCCTGAGGCCCATCGACTGGAGCAGAGTCACGATCTTGCCGCGCACGACGTCGTTCGCAGGACTGTCAGCCGGGTGCGGTCGCTGGTCGCCGAGTATGATGGCCAGGCGGCCGGCTGCGCGTTCGGCGTCGAACTGGTCCGGCGCATTGTGCGCGCGGACCTCCGGAAGCGCGATGAGCACTGATTTGGCCGCCATCGCGCCGACGAGCGCGAGCAGCACCAGAGCCAGCAAAAGTGTCGGTCGGCGCATGCATCCCCCCTTGGCCCGCGCGAGGCGCGAAGCCATATCGCTTTCGCGGCCCGCTTGCGATAGGGCGCGCTCGAACCTTCTGGAGGCAATGAATGGGCTATCGGGTCGCGGTCGTCGGAGCGACTGGGAATGTCGGGCGCGAGATCCTGAACATTCTCGCCGAGCGCCAATTCCCGCTCGATGAGATTGCCGCCGTCGCTTCCGCGCGCTCGACCGGCGACGCGATCGAATTCGGCGACACCGGCGAAACGCTGACCGTCAAGAATCTCGAGCATTTCGACTTTTCAGGCTGGGACATGGCGCTGTTCGCCGCTGGATCGGCGATTTCGAAAATCTACGTCCCCAAGGCCGCGGAGGCCGGCTGCACGGCTATCGACAACAGTTCGCTATTCCGCATGGACCCCGACGTCCCGCTGATCGTGCCGGAGGTGAATCCGGAAGCCATTGCCGGCTATCGACGGAAGAACATCATCGCCAACCCCAACTGCTCGACCGCGCAGCTGGTGGTGGCGCTGAAGCCCCTCCACGACGCCGCGAAGATCAAGCGCGTGGTCGTTGCAACCTACCAGTCGGTCTCGGGCAGCGGCAAAGCGGGCATGGACGAGCTGTTCGAGCAATCCCGCAACATCTTCGTCGGTGATACCAACGAACCGTCGGTCTACCCCAAGCAGATTGCCTTCAACGTCATTCCGCACGCGGGCGACTTTCTCGATGACGGGTCGACGACCGAGGAATGGAAGCTAGTCGTCGAGACGAAGAAGATCCTCGACCCCGCGATCAAGGTCAGCGCGACCTGCGTCCGAGTCCCGGTGTTCGTCGGCCACAGCGAAGCCGTGAACATCGAGTTCGAGCGCGAGATCAGCGCGAAGCAAGCGCAATCGATCCTGCGCGAGGCGCCGGGCATCATGCTCGTCGATAAGCGCGAGGCCGGCGGCTACGTCACTCCGGTCGAATGCGTCGGCGACTATGCGACCTTCGTCAGCCGCGTTCGCGAGGACCCGACCATCGAGAACGGCCTGTCGCTGTGGGTCGTCAGCGACAACCTTCGCAAAGGTGCAGCGTTGAATGCGGTGCAGATCGCCGAACTTCTCGGCCGCAAGCATTTGAAGAAGGCAGCGTGACCATGCGTGCAATCATCCTGACCAGCTGCGCTCTGCTCGCCCTTGCAGGCTGCAAACTTCAGCAAGGCCAGCAGGCCGCGCCCGTGACAAAAGCCGAGGCAACGAAGATCGCGGAGGCCGCCGAGGCCAATTTCACGACCGGCAACGTGAAAGCCGTGATGGGGCAATATGCCGACGGCGCGGTGATGTTCGATGCGAGCCATCCGGCCTTCAGCACCGACCGCAAGGTCCAGACCGGCTGGGCGCAGGATTTCGTCAGCATGAAACCCTCGGATTACCATGTGCCCGATCGACAGATCCAAATCGTTGGGCCGGATGCATTCGTGAGCTCCGGTACCGAGGTCTTCTCGGTTTCCTCCGGGTCGGCGACGCCGACGATCAGCGCGCGCTTCACAGACGTATTCCAGCGTCAAAGCGACGGCAGCTGGAAGATCATTCACGAACATGTGTCGCTTCCGCCAGCCGCGGCGGCGAACCCTTAGGGCATGTCGCTCCAGTAACGGAGCAGATTCTGCTGGATGAGCTGGAGCCGGTTGAAATGCTCCGGCGCCATTTTGAGGCCCTCGAGCGCCGCGACCTCGTTGAGCTCGAACAAGAGATTGCGCCGGAAAGGGTCCTGGATGCGGCTCTGGATGAAAGTGATCGCGACCAGCCGCTCACCCTTGGTGACGGGAATGACCTGGTGGAGCGAATCCGATGGATAGACGATCGCTTCGCCCGGCTTGAGCTTGAACGTCAGATCGGCGTCGCCGAGCCGGATGTGCAGCTCTCCACCATCGTAATCACCGGGCTCGTTGAGGAAGATCGTGCACGAGAGATCGCTTCGGATCGTCGCCCCGGGAAGCTGGATGAATGCGGCATCGGCATGCGCGCCATATTTCATGCCCGGCTTGTATCGGGTCATCATCGGCGGCGCCAAAGCGACGGGGAAGGCGAATTCCATGAATTCGGGTGAACGGAGCATTGCCTGTCGCAGCATATCCGAGCTCTTCTGATAGGCGGCTTGGTCGTGCAGTTGCTCGTTTTGTTTCGCGGTGTGATGCGGATTGGTGCTTCGACCGTCGATGAACGGCGCAGTGGCCGCGATCTTGCGGCATTCGGCGACTTCCGCGTCGGTCAGGATCTGCAGGACCCGGTACATTCAATCTTCCTCTGAGCGGGCGAGCGATCGCGCGAGCATCGGCGACTTTTCGGCTGCCGAGCGGAGCATGGCAAGGGCGTCATCGATCGCGGCGGTGTGCTCGGCCGCCGCTTCCGCAATCAGCTCGCGCCGAAGGTCGGCGCTGTATTCATATTCGAGCCCCTTCGAGTAGCGAGTCATTAGCGGTCCGGTCGCGATCGCCTGAAGCTCAGGCTTGTCCGCGTCGAAGCCGAAAAACGCCGCAACGCGGCCAAGCTCAGCCGGCATGTCTTCGAGCATCCCATCGAAGTCCGCCCATTGGATGTGCCGGTCCGCCATACCGTGGGCAGCGGCCTCGAGCGCGGTCATTTCGCACGCCCAGGCGGTTGCTGCCAATTCGGCATCATTGCGGGCAGCCCAAATCGCCGAGACCCTGCGCGAGAGGCGCTGGACTCGCGATTGCGCCAATTGGCGAAGCTCGATCACCGAATTCTCGCCGGCAAGGATGCTGGCGATGTAGTTCCGCGGCGCGGCGTACATGAACAATGCGCGTTCGCCCGCGGGAAGGAGATCCTGCGCGATTTCGCTGACGAAGCTCGTCGCCTTCACACAGGCGAGCTGCCCTTCGCCAAAAGAGCGCGACATCAGCTTTGGAATCGGTTCGAGATATTGCGCCCGAATGTCCGCAGGGCTCACCGCCAGGTCGCGGAGCAGTCGGGGTTCCCGAACGGCGAGCACTCCCTCCAACTCCCCAAGCAGTCGCGAAACCAGGGTCGACCCGACATGGCCGATGTGGAAGATCCAGCGCGCGTCGCTGCGAAGTTCCGCATCCATGGCGCTTTCCACTTGGGGCCACGGCACGATCTGCGCGTCGACCGGCTGCTGGAGCATTCGGTCGTCGAGGAAGCTGGCCGCGCGATAGCTCTGAGCGTCCATCGCGATCAGTCGAACCATTCCGGCTGCGGGGTCCAGCGCCTGGGCGAGCCATGTGGCGTCGTTCGCGATTTGCTCAGGCGTTGGGGCGCTGGACATGCCGCCCCTTAGCCGCGCATTGATGCCTCACCAAGGGAGGACGAAGTGGCTGACCAAGTGACCGGCGGCTGCGCGTGCGGGCGCATCCGCTACACCGCGATCATTCACGGCGACGATGCCTACCTCTGCCACTGCCGGATGTGCCAGCGCGCAACCGGATCAGTGTCGATCGCGCTCAAGAACGTCAAAGCCGCGGAGGTCAGCTGGAACGAGGAACCGGACTGGTACGACAGCTCGGCGATCGCGGTGAGGCCCTATTGCCGCGAATGCGGCACTTCGCTGGGCTTCAAGTTCAAGGACGGCAGTGAGAACATGGACCTGACGGTCGCATCGTTCGACGACCCGTCGCCGTTTAAGCCGAAGCACCATTTCGGCGCGGAAAGCATGCATCGGGCCTGGCTGAATACCGAGGGTTTGACGGAAATGCGGACCGGAGATTACCAAAAGCTCGTCGATAAGTGGGTCGAAGCGACCGGGGAGTTTCGCGGTTGACGCCTGAATCGCCGGGGCTCGCGCGCAGGCTCGGCCTGTTCGACGCAACCATGCTGGTCATGGGCGGCATAATAGGATCGGGAATCTTCGTCACTCCGGCCGAGGTCGCGCGGCATGTCGGCACGCCCGTGCTGATCGTGGGAATATGGATTCTCGGCGGGGTCGTCGCTCTCACGGCTTCCTTCGTCTACGCCGAGCTTGCTGCGCGGCGTCCAGAAGTCGGGGGGCAGTACGCTTATCTGCGCGACGCTTATGGGCCGATGCCGGCTTTTCTATACGGTTGGGCGCTCCTGCTGGTGATCCAGTCGGGGGGGATGGCTGCGGTCGCGATAACTTTCGCTCGCTATTTCAATAATCTCGCGCAGGTGCCCGTTGCCGACGGAGTCATCGCGGTTGGGGTTCTTGGCCTTCTCACCCTTATCAACTGCATGGGTGTCCGATGGGGCAGCAACGTCCAAAGCGGCCTGATGGTGCTCAAGATTCTTGCCATCACGGCCCTCGTCTTAGCGGGAATTGCGTTGGCTCCGGCGAGCGCTGAACCATCCTACCGGCCCGAATCCAGCTCGGTTTCCCTCCTTGCCGCGATCGGAGCGGCGATGACTCCGGTGATGTTCTCTTACGGGGGTTGGCAGACGTCCAGCTTCGTTGCGGCGGAAATGCGCGATCCGCGGCGCGACCTTGCACGGGGGCTCGTGTTCGGGGTCGCCGGAGTCGTGCTGCTCTACACGCTTGTGGCATTCGTCTGCGTGAAAGCGCTGGGGCCCGCGGGCCTTGGGGCATCCAGAACTCCGGCGACGGACGTCATGCGACTGGCCCTGGGGGAAAGCGGGGCGACATTCATCGCGATCGGCGTCGCAATTTCCGCGCTCGGTTTCCTGAGCCAGGGTATGTTGACGGCTCCGCGCGTCTATTTCGCCATGGCCGAGGACGGCCTGTTCTTTCAAGGGGTCGCGAAGGTCAATTCTACAACGCGCGTTCCGGTCGTTGCGATCGCGCTCCAGGGCGCCGCCGCGGCCCTGATCGCGCTGTCCGGGACGTTCGGCCAGATCCTCAGCTATGTCGTATCAGTCGATTTCATCTTCTTCGGTCTCACCGGCGCGGCGCTCTTCGTCTTCCGCCGTCGCGACGCAGGTCTGCCGGTAGCCTTTCTTGCCCCGCTGCACCCATTCACGACTGCTTTGTTCGTCGGCGCCTGTGCGATCACCGTCATCGCGACCGTCTGGAACAATCCCGTCAACAGCCTGATCGGCTATGCGATCCTGCTCGCGGGCGTTCCCGCATGC
>JBKPKF010000131.1:0-5532 GCA_046730995.1 Pseudomonadota bacterium | reverse complement strand
TTACAACGTGATCGGTTTTTACGTTCAAACCATCGGGCCGGACGGCAAGGCGAAATGGAGCGACAATCAGTTCGGTCGACCGCTGTACGCCCGGCGTGCCACGTTTAGGTTCAAGACCGGCGGGCCCGACAGTTGCAATGTGCCGGTGAAGTTCGTGCTCAGGCATCCGAAGACGAAAGATACGTTCGAATTCGAAACTCGGGCCAGCCTGTGCAAAGCGCCGCACATGGATTCTCTGGTGCGGATCAGGGCGGTCGTGCCCGAGGTAAAGGTTGAAGGCTCGTAGACCAGCGTTCCGAAAATCGGAAGGAACTCCGCCGTCCGCTGCACATTCCCCTCTCCGCCAACCGCGGAGGAACCCATGGAAAGGCGATATCTTGCAACGAGCCTGCTGAGCCTCGGCCTCGCCGCCTGCGGGTACAAGAACGAGGGCTACAACAACGAGACGGCCTACAACAACGCCGGCACCACTTATAACGAGAGCGGCAATTACTCAGCCGAAAGCAATTATGGCGCGGGCAATAATTATTCCGCGTCGAACCTCGGAAACGCCGAAAATGCCGCTGTAACGAATACGGCAGCGACCAACGACGCCAATAGCGTCACGAACAACGGCTATTAAGGATCCCCGCTAGAAGGCGTCGACAGGCACCTTCATCAGCGCCTCCGCTCCGGCCTCGACCTTTTTCCGCAAGGCGGTTGAGAGCGGGAGCTCGCGCGTCGCGAAGAAGCGCGCCGACGCAAGCTTCATTTCGATGAACGCCTGGTCCGCGGCGGCGGCGGACAGCGCGCGCTGTGATGCCGCGGCCATCTTGAGCCACATCCAGCCCAGACTGACGACCCCCATGAGGTCCATATACGCATAAGCCGCGGCGCCCGCATTGTCGGGGTTGGCCATGGCATTCTGCGCAAGCCACATGGTCGCCGCCTGCAGGTCCTGGAGCGCCGGCTCCAGCGCCGCTGCGACTCCTGCCGGATCACCCGCCGCTTTAGCTTCGCCAATTTCCCTCGAAACCAGCTCGAAGAAGGTCCTGACGGCTCGGCCCCCGTCACGCGGAAGCTTGCGTCCGACCAGGTCCATCGCCTGGACGCCGTTCGTGCCCTCGTAAATCTGCGTGATCCGGGCATCGCGGACGAACTGTTCCATGCCGTGCTCGCGAATGTAGCCGTGGCCGCCGAACACCTGCTGAGCGCTTACGGCCGCGTCGAAGCCCTTGTCCGTCAGATAGCCTTTGATGACAGGAGTGAGCAGCCCGAGGAGGTCGTCCGCCAGCTGGCGCTCTCCCTCATCCGGAGAGCGGCGCAGCAGGTCGACCTGCAGCGCTCCCCACAGCACTAGCGCGCGTCCCGCCTCGATATAGGCGCGCGCCTCCATCAGCATTCGGCGAACGTCCGGATGGACAATGATCGGGTCGGCCTTTGCCCCAGCCTCTCGCTCGTCCTCACGCAGGGCTTTGCCCTGGCGCCGGTCCTTCGCATAAGCGGCGGCATTCTGGTACGCGACTTCGCCTTGGGCGAGGCCCTGGAGGCCCACGCCGAGCCGAGCCGCATTCATCATGATGAACATGGCGGCGAGACCCTTCTCGGGCTCGCCCACCAGCCAGCCTTTCGCGCCGTCGTAATTCATCACGCAGGTGGCGTTGCCGTGGATGCCCATTTTCTTTTCGAGCGCCCCGCAACTGAGCTTGTTGCGTTCACCCAAGGATCCATCCTCCTTGACCAGGAACTTCGGGATCACGAACAGGCTGATGCCCTTCACATTGTCCGGAGCGCCCGCGATCTTCGCGAGCACCAGGTGGATGATGTTCTCGGCAAGGTCGTGCTCGCCGGACGAAATGAAGATCTTGGTTCCCGTGATCGAATAGCTGCCGTCCGGATTGGGCTCGGCGCGGGTCTTGAGGAGTCCCAGGTCGGTTCCGCAGTGGGGCTCGGTGAGGTTCATCGTGCCCGTCCATTTGCCGGTCACCATGTTGGGGACGAAGCGCTGCTTCAGCTCGTCGCTGCCTTTGATCAGCAAGGAAGCGATCGCGCCGGAGGTCAGCCCCTGGTACATTTCGAAGCTGTGATTGGCTGACAGGATGTACTCGGTGACTGCCGTGCCGACGACCTGCGGCATGCCCTGCCCGCCATATTCCTCCGGCCCGGTCAGGGTCGGCCAGCCGGCGGCGACGAATTGGTCATAGGCATCCTTGAAGCCCGGGGGCGTGGTGACCGATCCGTCGTCGGAACGTTTGCAGCCGACCTCGTCGCCCACCTTGTTCAGCGGTTGAAGGACCTCGGCGGAAAACTTGCCGGCCTCTTCGAGAATGGCCTCGACGAGGTCTGGAGTAGCGTTCGCGAAACCGGGGAGGTTCGAATAGCGGCCAATGTCGAGGACATCGTTCAGGATGAATTGCGTTTCCCGAACCGGCGCGGTGTAGGTGGGCATGCTGCTTACCTCCGTGTCAGCACCGTCCTATTGCGCGGCTGGCGAGGCGTCCAGCGGTGCACTACATATGCGGTCATGAAGAACCTCGCCCTGATCGCCGCTGCGACGCTTGCCGCCGCGCCCGCCACCGCTGCTCCCAGGACCGAGACCGCCGTCCTTGCCGGCGGCTGCTTCTGGGGTATGGAAAGCGTATTCGAGCATGTGAAGGGCGTGACTGACGTCGTCTCGGGCTTTGCGGGCGGCTCCGCCAACGATGCCAGTTACGACAAGGTGAGCACGGAGCGTACGGGACACGCGGAGGCCGTGCGGATCACCTATGATCCGTCGAAGCTCAGCTATGCCCAGCTGCTCCAGGTCTATTTTGCGGTCGCGCACGATCCGACACAGGTCAATCGCCAGGGGCCCGACGTCGGCCCGAGCTACCGGAGCGCGATCTTTCCGCAGTCCGCAAGCCAGGAGGCCCAAGCGAAGAGGTTCATCGCGAAGCTCTCCGCCCAGCACGTGTTCAAGGCGCCGATCGCGACGCGAATCGAGCACGACGGCTTCTTTCCGGCCGAAGCATATCACCAGGATTACGCGCGCAAGCACCCATGGCAGCCGTACATCGTGATCAACGACCGGCCGAAGGTCATTGCACTCAAGCGGCAGTATCCCAGCCTTTTCAAGGCGTAAGCACCTAAACCGCTAGGATTTCACGCTTTATTCAGGCTGGGGGCGACAAAGGCGGCGCCCCACCCTATATGACGATTTCGAGACGCCAGCTGGAGCCGGGGACATGCTGACGACCCACCCTTTCGACGAGGACAAGCTGCGCGAGGAGTGCGGCGTATTTGGCATTTGGGGCGCCGACCACGCCTCGAGCTTCGTCGCCCTCGGGCTTCATGCGCTTCAACATCGTGGCCAGGAGGCAGCGGGCATCACTAGCTTCGATGGCGAGCATTTCCACTCGCATCGGGCGATGGGCCATGTCGCGGGCAATTTCGATCGAGACGAGGTCATGCGCATGCTCGCTGGTCGCGCGGCTTTCGGCCATGTGCGTTATTCGACCGCGGGCGGTCCCGGGATTCGGAACGCCCAGCCGCTGTTCGCCGAGCTCGCGGAGGGCGGGTTCGCGCTTGCCCAAAACGGCAATTTGTCAAACGCCCTGAAGCTTCGCCGAACGCTTAATCGCCGCGGCTCGATCTTCCAGTCGACCAGCGACACCGAAGTGATCATCCACCTCGTCGCGACCTCGAGCAAGACGAACGCGCTCGACCGGCTGGTCGATGCCTTGAAACAGGTCGAAGGCGCCTACTCGCTGCTCGTCCTCACCAAGGAAGGGCTGATAGCCTGCCGCGATCCCCTCGGCATCCGGCCGCTCGTCATGGGCAAGCTCGGCGAGGCGACCATCTTCGCTTCGGAGACAGTGGCGCTCGACATGATCGGAGCGACCTTCATCCGCGACGTCGATGCGGGCGAGCTGGTCGTCGTCAACGACAGCGGCATCCGCTCTTTCCGGCCGTTCGAGAAGGCCGAGCCGAGGCCCTGCATCTTCGAGCATGTCTATTTCTCGCGACCGGATTCGATTGCCGAGGGCGTGTCGGTTTACGAAGTGCGCAAGGCGATCGGTGCGGAGCTATCGCGCGAATCGCCGGTTGTCGCGGACTATGTCGTGCCGGTGCCCGACAGCGGAGTGCCCGCGGCGCTCGGTTTCAGCCAGGCGTCGGGCATTCCGTTCGAGCTCGGGATCATTCGCTCGCACTATGTCGGACGGACCTTCATCCAGCCGAGCCAGGACGGGCGGCTGCAGAGCGTAAAGCTCAAGCACAACGCCAACAGCGCGCTTATCGATGGCAAGAGCATCGTGTTGGTCGACGATTCGATCGTCAGGGGTACTACGTCCGTGAAGCTGGTGCAGATGATGCGCGACGCCGGCGCCCGCGAAGTGCACATGCGCATCGCCTCGCCTCCGACGCGCCACAGTTGCTTCTACGGCGTCGACACGCCCGAGCGCGCCAAGCTGCTCGCGGCCCAGATGAACATCGAGCAGATGCGCGACTACATCAACGCCGATAGCCTCGCCTTCATTTCAATCGAAGGCCTGTACCGAGCGCTTGGCCAGGAACGCGATGCCGCCGCGCCGCAGCGTTGCGATGCATGCTTCACCGGCGATTATCCGACGAGCCTAACCGATGCGTCGGAGAAGGACGGCGGAGCCAGCCTGTCGCTGGTGGCGAGCCGGTAGCAAGGACCAAGGCGCCGGCGGTCAGCGCCCACGATACGATCGTTTCCTGCCAATGCATCGCGCTTAACGGCCCGCGGAGAAGCATCGGCCCCCACACGAGCAGAGTGATCAACGTGATATTCGCGGCAGCGCCGAGCGCGCCCAGTCGCGGCGCCAGGCAGGTGACGATGGCAAGCCCGCACACGGTGTAGATTGTGCCGGTCGCATAAGCCCAGAACACCGGGCCTGGGAGCCACCTGGGGACGAGCGGCGCGGTCATCTCAAGATAGAAAAAGTGGGACAGTCCGAAAGCGATGAGGGCGAGGCCATAAAGCAAGTAAGCGATCCGCAGCCCCGCCTCTCCGCCCGGAAACGTCCGGCGAGCGGTGGATTGGGCATAAAGCACCCACGCCGCCGCGATCAGCACAAGGTTTTCGCCGTTGCTTTGGTAGGACACTTCCTCGAGTGGGTCCCGGACGATGAACCTCGCTTTGAACGTCAGGGTCCAGACGATCAGATAGAGGAGCAAGATGAGAGCGCCAGGACCTGTCCAGCGTTTCGTGAGCAGCGCCATCCCGCAGCCCGTCGCAACCAGGTTCGACAAGATTGCGAAAGCCTGGCGCCCCTGCAGATCCTCCGGCACCGGCGCCCAGATCGGCGCGAATTTTCCGCTGGCAAAGCCAAACAGGCCGATAGCGATCAAGGTCATCGCGAAGAAAAGCTGACCAGCCCTCTTCCAGTCCATAACCGCCTCCCGTCCATCAGCCGTCGACAGGTTCTTCAATGGCGGTGCAGCAGCAAATGCTTTTTCGAGTAACGGCCTTCTTTTTGCGGGCGGGAATGTTAGGGCGCCGCGAATGACCGACGACAAACCCCTTTCCGGCAAGCTCGCGCTTGTCAC
>JBKPKF010000130.1:0-2168 GCA_046730995.1 Pseudomonadota bacterium | reverse complement strand
ACGAAAAAACTCTGGCCGCCGCGATAATGCTCTCTCAGCAGCGCCTCGCGAAGGACGACGCCGTCGAACGGGGTGACGTAGGTGCGGACCGCGAGCCGATCGACGGGCGGGGTCTGGATGACGCTGAGATCCCTGAGACCGCTCATTGCCATCTGGAGCGTCCTCGGGATCGGGGTCGCGGTCAGGGTCAGCACATGCACGTCAGCTTTCAGCGCCTTGAGCCGTTCCTTGTGTGCGACACCGAAATGTTGCTCCTCGTCGACGACCACCAGGCCGAGCCGCTTGAACGAAATGCTCTTGGCGAGCAGGGCATGGGTGCCGATGACGATATCTATCGAGCCGTCGGCGACGCCTTCCCTGGTTTTCTTGGCTTCGGCCGCGGGGACGAGCCGTGAGAGCCGGCCGACGTTGATCGGGAATCCCTGCAGGCGCTCGATGAAATTCCTGTAGTGCTGGCGGGCGAGCAGGGTCGTTGGGCAGACGAGCGCAACCTGCTTGCCGGTCATGGCCATCACGAACGCCGCGCGGAGCGCAACCTCGGTCTTTCCGAAGCCGACGTCGCCGCAAATCAGGCGGTCCATGGGCTTGCCCGCCTCCAGGTCCTTCAACACGTCCTCGATCGCGCGGTCCTGGTCGTCGGTCTCCTCGTAAGGAAATCGGTCGACGAATTGCGGATAGGTCGAGTCCGGTTCGGCGACCAGTCCGGGGCGGGTCGCACGCATCGCAGCGGTTTTGATGAGCTCGCCCGCGATTTCGCGGATCCGCTCCTTCATCCGGGCCTTGCGCCGCTGCCAGGCTTCGCCGCCCAGGCTGTCGAGCGCCACGCCTTCGCTCTCGTTGCCGTAACGCGAGAGCAATTCGATATTCTCGACCGGAACGTAGAGCTTGTCGCCACGCGCATATTCGAGGGCGACGCAGTCGTGCGGAACCCTGCTGACGGGGATCTGGGTCAGGCCCTCGTAGCGCCCGATGCCATGGTCGGCATGCACCACGAGGTCGCCGGGCGAGAGGGCGGCAAGCTCGGCCAGAAAAGCATCGGCCGCCTTGCGCTTCTTGCGCCGGCGAACAAGGCGATCGCCGAGCATATCCTGCTCGGTGAGGACGGCGACGTCCGACGTCGTAAAGCCGTGGTCGAGCGGAAGGACCAGCAAAGCCGGCTGTTTCTTCGAGCCCAGGGCCTGCTGCCACGTGTCGACTGGGTTCGATGCCTTGAGACCGTTCTCTTCAAGCAGGCCGGAGAGACGTTCGCGAGCACCGGCTGTGTAGCTGGCGAGCACAACTTTCCGACCCGTCCGGCGCAGCTCGCTCACATGTTGCGCGACGGCCTCATAGACGTTGGCTTGCTGCGCTCGCTCAGGCGCGAAATCTTTGGCGGATTCGACTCCGAAATCGATAATCCGCTCGGATTCCGGTTCAGGAAAAGGCGAAGCGAGGTGGATCGGCCGTTCGGCAACGAGACCGTCCCAATCCGCTTGAGGGAGGTAGAGCGACTGCGGCTCAAGTGGGCGATAGTTGCCGGGCTCGGCTTCCATCGCTCGCATACGGTTTTCGTAATAGTCCTGGATGGACTCCCGCCGTGCCTCGAGCGCCTGATCGGCGTTCGTGTCACGAAGGATGAGATCGTTGTCGCCGAGATGGTCGAAGAGGGTTGCCAACCTTTCTTCAAGCAAAGGCAGCCAATGCTCCATTCCGGCCATTCGACGGCCGCTCGACAGCGCTTGATAGAGCGGATCCTGGGTCGAGGTGGCGCCGAAGGCTTCACGGTAGCCCGAGCGGAATCGCTTGATACTATCCGCGTCGAGAAGCGCTTCGGAGGCGGGCATCAGGGTGAAGGCTTCGGCCCGTTCCGTCGAACGCTGGTCGACAGGATCGAATCGCCGAAGACTGTCGATCTCGTCGCCGAAGAAGTCGAGGCGAAGCGCCAGCTCTTCGCCGGCGGGAAAGAGATCGATCAGCGATCCGCGCACGGCATATTCGCCATGCTCGGCGACTGTGTCAGCGCGCTGGTATCCAAGGGCGTTCAGCTGCTCGACCAAAGCTTCCCGATCGGTCCGTTCTCCCTCGGCGATCCGCCCGGTGAGCTGGCGGATCCGGAAAGGCGTCAGAACGCGCTGAGTGACAGCGCTCGCAGTGGTCACCAGAAGCTGCGGCGTCTCTTGCCTGGCCTG
>JBKPKF010000129.1:0-3165 GCA_046730995.1 Pseudomonadota bacterium | reverse complement strand
CCAGCGGGTCGAGCAGTGCATGGAATTGCTCGCTGCTTCCGAACGCGCGGCCGCCGGAGACGATGATCCGAGCGCTGGTCAGCTCCGGCCGTTCGCTCTCCGAAGCTTCGAGCCCAACGAAGCTGCTGATGCCGGAGTCAGTGCCCGTATCGACTTTCTCGGTGGCCGCACTTCCGCCCTCGCGCGAGGCCTTTTCGAAGCCCGTGCCACGGACCGTGATGACCTTCTTCGAATCCTTTGAGCGCACCGTGGCGATCGCGTTGCCGGCGTAGATCGGGCGCGTGAACGTGTCGGCCGCCTCAACGGAAATGATGTCGCTGACCTGCATCACGTCGAGCAGGGCAGCGACGCGTGGCGCGATATTCTTCCCGAAAGTCGAGGCCGGAGCGACGAACGCGTCGTAATCCGCCATGAGCTTCAGAGCGACCGGCGCGACATTTTCGGCGAGGTCGTGATCGAGATGCGGAGCTTCGGCGACAAGCACCTTTGAGACTCCCGCAATACTGGCCGCTTCGCCGGCAACGCCGCCGACGTTCGACCCCGCGACGAGCGCGTGGACTTCGCCGAGTTTTGCTGCGGCCGTCACCGCCGAAAGCGTGGCGTCCTTAAGCTTGCCGTCTGCGTGCTCGACCAGGACAAGGACACTCATTGCACCACCCCCAACGCCTTGAGCTTGCCGACCAGCTCATCGACCGATCCGACCTTGTCTCCTGCCTGCCGTTTCGGCGGCTCGGCGACCTTGAGAGTCTCGATGCGGCGGGAAATATCGACCCCGAGCTCGTCGGGCGTCTTCATCGCGAGCGGTTTCGATTTGGCCTTCATGATGTTGGGCAATGAAGCATAGCGCGGTTCGTTGAGGCGCAAGTCGGTCGTCACGACTGCCGGCAGCTTGAGCTTGTCGGTTTCAAGCCCGCCATCGACCTCGCGCGTCACCGTCACCGCCTCCCCGGCGGGTTCCACTTTCGACGCGAACGTTCCCTGGGGCCAGCCGAGCAGGGCCGCGAGCATCTGGCCCGTCGCATTATTGTCGTCGTCGATCGCCTGCTTGCCGAGGATGATCATTCCGGGCTGCTCTTCGCCAGCAAGCTTGGCGAGAATCTTGGCGACCGCGAGCGGTTCGACCTCCTCGTCAGTCTGGACGAGGATGGCGCGGTCCGCGCCCATCGCCAGCGCAGTACGAAGCGTCTCCTGGGCTTTGGCCGGCCCGATCGACACGGCCACGATTTCGCTTGCCGAGCCTTTTTCTTTGAGGCGGATGGCCTCTTCGACGGCGATTTCGTCGAACGGGTTCATGCTCATTTTGACGTTCATGAGATCGACCCCCGAGCCGTCCATCTTGACCCGCGGTTTGACGTTGAAATCGATCACCCGTTTGACGGCGACCAGCACTTTCATGGGTTATATTCCTCTTTGGCCCAAGCGCCGCTCCGTTCGGCGAACGCCCGGATCAGCTCCGGCCATTCTTCCATCGCGGGAAGCGCATCGTAACTATGTTCGGCGCCGGTACGCGCCCATGGCAGCCCTTCATTCACGTAGGTTTCGACGAAGGGACGCTCCGTTCGCGGTTCGTCGAACAGCGTCGAGCGAACGTTGACGAAGTCCTCTACGCCTTCCGGCTCGGTGTAGAGCCAGCTTTTGCAATGATCGCAAAAATAATGGCGGGTTGGCCCGTGAATTCCGCCGATCACACCCTTGCCCTCGGTGACTTTGAACGCGGCGGCCGAAAAACCTTCGGAGAGCGAGAAAGCGCTCGCTGTCATACGCTGACAACCGCGGCAGTGGCACGCCATCGTGAGCAACGGTGGATCCTCGGCCTGGAAGCGCACCTTTCCGCAGCGGCAGCCACCTTGCCGGACTGTCATGCCTCGACCGGCCTCTTTACTTCGGCGACGATTTTCCTGGCGGCATCGCCGAGGTCGTTCGCCGGGACGATCGCGAGGCCGCTCTGAGCGAGGATGTCCTTGCCTTGCTGGACATTCGTGCCTTCGAGACGAACCACCAAAGGAACCTTGAGGTCGACCTCGCGCGCAGCCTCGACAATCCCTTCGGCGATGATGTCGCAGCGCATGATCCCGCCGAAGATGTTGACCAATATGCCCTCGACCGCCGGATCGCTGAGGATGATCTTGAAGGCGGCCGTGACCTTCTCTTTCGATGCTCCGCCGCCGACGTCGAGGAAGTTGGCTGGCTCCGCGCCGTTCAATTTGATGATGTCCATCGTCGCCATGGCGAGCCCGGCGCCGTTCACCATGCAGCCGATATTTCCGTCGAGCTTGATGTAGGCGAGGTCGTACTTCGATGCCTCGATCTCCATCGGTTCTTCTTCGGAAAGATCGCGCAATTCACCCAGATCGGGATGGCGGAACTCGGCATTGTTGTCGAAGCCGACCTTGGCGTCGAGGACCAGCAGCTCGCCCTTGTCCGTCACTGCAAGCGGATTGATCTCGATCTGCGATGCGTCGGTGCCGATGAAGGCGTCGTAGAGCTTTGCGACGACCTTGCTCGACTGCTTGGCAAGGTCGCCGGTAAGGCCGAGCGCGGCGGCAACCAAACGTCCATGGTGCGGCATCAGTCCGGTGGCCGGGTCGATCGTCAGCGTGGTGATTTTCTCGGGCGTATCGTGGGCGACCTTTTCGATCTCCATCCCGCCTTCTGTGGACGCGACGATCGCAATGCGTCCCGTTTCCCGATCCACCAGCAGCGCGAGGTAGAATTCGCTGGCGATATCGACTCCGTCCGTGATGTAGAGCCGCTGGACCTGCTTGCCCGCTGACCCAGTCTGGATCGTGACCAGGGTCTTGCCCAGCATTTCCGCCGCATTCTCGCGGACCTCGTCGATCGACCGGGCGAGGCGAACGCCGCCCTTGGCATCCGGCCCGAGCTCCTTGAATTTGCCCTTGCCGCGGCCGCCGGCGTGGATCTGCGCCTTCACGACCCACAGCGGTCCGGGAAGCTTATCGGCCGCAGCGACGGCTTCCTCGACGCTCAATGCAGGGTAGCCGGCGGGGACCGGCACGCCATATTTTGCGAGCAGCTCTTTCGCCTGATATTCGTGGATGTTCATGGCCGCGGGCCTTAATCAGAAGCTCGCCCCGATGCAAAGCGACACCCGCACCCTGCGCAAGATCATCCATGTCGACATGGACGCCTTCTACGCGTCGGTCG
>JBKPKF010000128.1:0-11409 GCA_046730995.1 Pseudomonadota bacterium | reverse complement strand
TGCTCGGAATCTCACACGGGGCAGCGATCGCCATCGCTTATGCGGCGCGCCATCCCGAGCGAGTCCGCAAGCTGGTGCTCGTCAACGGCTTTGCTGCCGGCTGGCGAGTCAGGGCGGACCCCGAAGAGATCGCCTGGCGGGAATCGCTGCTCGAGATGAACCGTCGCCAGCCGAGCTTCCGGCGAAGCCTGCTCGGCGAGATGTTCATCACGCTCTATTTCCCGTCGGCGAGCCAGAATCTGATCGAGTGGCACAATGAGCTGTTCACAACGCTGGGACCGGTGCCCAGCATGAACAAAATGATCGAAGTCGCAGCTTGGATTGACATCCGCGACGAGCTCAAGGGCGTCAAAGCCCCGACTCTCGTCTGCCACGCGCGTAACGATGGAAACGCTCCGGTCGCCGTTGGAAAGCAGGTTGCGGACGGAATCGCTAACTCGCGTTTCGTCGAGCTCGAGAGCGCCAACCACGTGCTGCTTGGCGACGAACCGGCCTGGCCGGTGTTCGTCAAAGAGATGCGGGGGTTCTTGGCGGAGTAAGGCTCCTCCCCACTGCTTCGCAGTAAGGAGGAGCTTAGAAGCCTACCGAACCCGCGGGCCGCCGAACGGGAGCGGTGGGGGCGGGCGGCGGTCGCGGCGCGGAAGCTGCGCCTGATAGGCGACCCCGCAATGTTCGACGCAATAAGGGAAGCCGGGGTTGGCCGGCTCACCGCAGAAATAGAAGTCCGGCTCGCCCGGATGGCCGATCGGCCATTTGCAGATCCGGTCGTTCAATTCGAGAAGGCTCGTCTTGTCGGCGACCTCGGGGCTTGGCTTCGCCGGAACCAGTCGGCGAGGCGGGGCAGGCGGGATCGGCGCCTGCTGCTCGCCCGGACCCTGGCGGATGAAGCCGCCCGGCCCGATTGAGCGGTACTGAAGCTCTTGCGGCGTAAGCTGGCGCCGAGCGGGTGCCGGAGCGCCCGGCTCGGCAGGGGCGGCGGGGGCCGGGGGAACTTCGGCCTTCGGTGCCGACTTCGGCGCCGCGGCGGCGGGCGCTGCAGCGGTCTTCTTGGCCTCTTTCTCCTCGCCCGGCTTGACCGGCGACGGACGCTGCTCGAGGCCCAACCGGTGCGCCTTGCCGATCACGGCGTTGCGGCTGACTCCGCCAAGCTCATCGGCGATCTGGCTGGCGGTTGCGCCATCGTGCCACATCTTTTTAAGGCGCTCGATGCGCTCTTCGGTCCACGACATAATCTAATCTTCGCTCCAAACTTGCCGGGCTGCTCACCAGCCGATAGGCGCCTCACCCGTGGACGACCAGACACGCACCTGGATGCGCTTCGCACCGGGAGACCCGGTTTTGAAGGGCGTCAATTGGGGAGGCCTCAGGACCCTCTATATCAAGGAGGTGAGGCGGTTCTTCAAGGTCCAGATGCAGACCGTCTGGGCGCCCGCCATCACGACCTTGCTCTATCTCGCCATTTTCACGGTCGCATTGGGCCGAGGCGGCCGCACCGTAATGGGCGTTCCCTTCGCCGATTTCATCGCACCGGGCCTCATCGTCATGGCGATGATCCAGAATGCTTTCGCCAATTCCAGCTTCTCGCTGCTGGTCGGCAAGATCCAGGGTACGATAGTCGATTATCTCATGCCGCCGTTGTCGACCGGCGAGCTGATCGCGGGCCTCGTTGGGGCATCCGTCACCCGGGCGTTCCTGGTTGGTTTCGCGGTGTGGCTGGCGATGCTGCTGTGGCCCGGAGTGTCGGTCGATGTCCGCCGCCCCGAACTGGTCCTCTGGTTCGGGCTGATGGGCTCGCTGCTTCTGTCGTTCCTTGGCCTGCTAACCTCGGTCTGGGCTGAGAAGTTCGACCATGCCGCGGCGGTGACCAATTTCGTCGTGACTCCTCTCGCGCTGTTGAGCGGCACTTTCTATTCGGTCCACCAGCTTTCGCCGGCATTCCAGAAGGTCAGCCATGCCAATCCCGTCTTTTATGTAATCTCGGGGTTCCGCGCCGGATTCCTCGGCACCAGCGATTCGCCGCTTCTCGTCGGTTCGGCCGGGCTTTTATTGCTGAACATCCTGCTTTGGGCCGCTTGCTATTGGCTCCTGAAAAGCGGCTGGAAGATCAAGAACTAATCTTTGCAAAGACTTAGCTTGTTTACAATGTTGAACGGCGGATAACTTGCGCGTTCAGCCTTGCATCAAGCGAATCGGCGCACAACCCACGCATCAACCAAGTGCTCAAAGGAGAGCCGTGATGCGTAAAGTTCTTATTTCCCTGGCAGCCGCCGGCGCGGCTCTCGCGATCGCGACGCCCGCCGCGGCGCAATTCCCCGGCCAGTATGGCGCGCCCTATGGCAACGCCTATGGCTACAACAATTACAACTATGGCCAGGTGCGGGCGCTCCAGGCGCGCATCGATCGCATCGAGTGGCAGATCAACCGCCTCGATCGGCGCGATCGTATCCGTGACCGCTCCGCCGACCGGCTGCGCGACGAAGCGAACAACATCGAGCGCAGGCTGCGCCATGCCGCCCGCGACGGTATGAGCCCGTGGGAGGCCCAGGACATACAGGTCCGGATCGCGCGTCTCGAGCAGCGGGTCCAATATTCGATGGCGGGCCGCTACGGCCGCAACGGCTACAACGGTTACAGCAACAACGGCTATTACGACCGTGACCGCGACGGCCGCGACGACCGTTACGAGAACGACCACGGCTACGATCACGACGACTAATTCATCGTCGAGTATCGCGTAAGGAAAGGCGCTCCGGCAGTGATGCCGGGGCGCCTTTTCCTTTTCGAGGCCGCTGGCTATAGGCGCGAAACGGCGTCCCGGGGGACGCTTCAAACATTTTTCAGCTCTAGGAGCCGCCATTCATGGCCATCACGCCGCTCATGCCCGTCTACCCGCGTTCGCCGGTGCGCCCGGTGCGCGGCGAAGGCGTCTATCTGTATGGCGAGAATGGCGAGAAATATCTCGATTTCGCGGCCGGAATCGCAGTCAACCTGCTCGGCCACGGCCATCCGTATTTGACCAAGGCGATTCAGGAGCAGGCGGCGACCCTGATGCACGTGTCGAACCTTTACGGTTCGCCGCAGGGCGAAGCGTTCGCGAAGCGGCTGTGCGAGAACACGTTCGCCGACACGGTCTTCTTCACTAATTCCGGAGTCGAGGCGGTCGAGTGCGCGATCAAGACGGCCCGGCGCTACCATTACGCCAAGGGCAATTCGCACAAGCATGACCTGATTACATTTTCGAACGCCTTTCACGGGCGGACGATGGCGACGATCAGCGCGACCAACCAGGCGAAGATGATCGACGGCTTCGCGCCGCTGCTGCCGGGGTTCACGGTGGTCGAGTTCAACGACCTCGACTCGGCGCTCGCGGCGATCGACGAGAATACCGCCGGCTTCCTCGTCGAACCGATCCAGGGCGAGGGCGGCATCCGCCCGGCGACCCACGAATTCCTCGCCGGACTGCGCGCCGCCTGCGACGAAAACGACCTCATCCTCGTCTTCGACGAAGTGCAGTGCGGGGTCGCGCGCACCGGCGAGCTCTACGCATATCAGCACTATGGAGTGACGCCGGACGTCATGGCGTCAGCCAAAGGCATCGGCGGCGGCTTCCCGATGGGCGCGTGCCTTGCGACCGAGAAGGCCGCGGCGGGAATGGAGATCGGCACTCACGGATCGACCTATGGCGGTAACCCGCTGGCCATGGCGGCGGGGCAGGCGGTGTTCGACGTCGTCGCCAACGAGGAATTCCTGGGACAAGTGCGGCTGAAAGGCGAACGCCTCCGCTCCGCTCTTGAGCAGATGATCCCGAACCACGACGATCTGTTCGAGAGCGTCCGCGGGGTCGGGCTGATGCTCGGCATCAAGATGAAGACGGACAGCCGGGCGTTCGTGACCTACCTCAGGACCCGCGGCATCCTGACCGTCGCGGCGGGCGACAATGTCGTCCGAGTGCTTCCGCCGCTCGTCATCGAGGAAGAGCATATCCGCGAATTCGTCGACGGCCTTTCGGCTGCTGCAGCGGACTATGAGGTTCCCGCGGCGGCCTAGTTGAGCGGCGGAGCGCCGCTCCCTATCTAGGTTCCATGCCGACAACTGAGCTCACCACCGACGTCGCGCTCGGCGTCACCATTCCTTCGCGCGACGCGCGCGGCCGAATCGCGCGATTGGGGCCCGTTGTCGACGCCGTGCTCGCCAATCACGGCTATCCGCCCCTGATCGAACGGCTTCTCGCCGAGGCGCTGACCCTGACCGCTTTGCTCGGTTCGCTCCTGAAAGAGCGCGAGGGCCAGCTGACGCTTCAGGCGCAGACCCAGGGCGGGATCGTCGACCTGATGGTCTGCGACTATCTCGGAGGAGCGCTTCGGGGCTACGTCCGCTACGACCGCGAACGGCTCGCCGACGCCTCGCGCAATCCCGCTCTGAAGGAGCTGTTTGGCGACGGTTACCTAGCCATCACCTTCGACCAGCCGCAGGCGAACGAGCGTTACCAGGGGATTGTGCCGCTGGAAGGCAAGAACCTGGCCGACGCGGCTCAAAGCTATTTCGCCCAGTCGGAGCAGATTCCGAGCATCGTCCGACTGGCGGCCGAGAAGCAGGGTGACAGCTGGTCCGCAGGCGGGCTGCTGTTCCAGCACCTGCCTGAGGGCGAGGAAGGCCGGGACCGACTCCATACCCGGCTCGATCATCCGGACTGGCCGCATGTCGCGGTGCTCGCCGGCTCGATCAAGCCCGAGGAGCTGACGGACCCCAGCCTTCATCTCGACGATCTCCTCTGGCGCCTGTTCCACGAAGAAGAAGAGGTGCGCACGCTCCCGGCGATTTCGCTGGCGAAGGGCTGCCGCTGCGACCCTGATTACGTCCGGTCCGTCATCCGCCGCTTTCCGGCCGAAGAGCGCCAGGCAATGGTCGGCGACGACGGCGTTATCCGAGTCGATTGCGCCTTCTGCTCGACGAGTTTCTCGATCGATCCCGGCGAAGTCGCGTAAAGCCAGTATGCATCGGTTAACGGCTGTATGCTAAATGGTCGTTTATGAAGGCGATCAAGTCGCTTTTGACGATAGCCGCGGGGGCGGGCGCGATGGTCGTATTGGCCGGTGCCCAGCGCCCCTCTGCGCTCGCCGAGACGAGCGGCGGACTGTGGGAGATCAGCGGCGCGCCGGGGACGAAGGCGCCGCTACGGCTTTGCGTCGCCAATCCGGCGGTTCTCGCGCAGTTCGAGCATCGCGGGCAGATGTGCACGCGCCTCGTGATCAGCGACACTTCCGCGGCGACTGTGATCCATTACACCTGCGCGGGCGGCGGATTCGGCCGAAGCAAGATGACCTTGTTCACCCCCCGGTCGATGCGAATCGAGACTCAGGGCATCTCGGAAAACCTGCCGTTCAACTATGTCATTCAAGCGCGGCGGGTCGGCGACTGCCTCCGGCGATAAGCTGCCCGGGCCATTAAGGCCCCGTTTAACCATCGTCAGCTAAGACTTCATTGTGCCGGATTCGGCACGCTTTCCTCCCAATCGGGCCTCGCGCCCGATAACTAGGGCCGCTCTTCCTAAAAGACGAGCGGCCCTTCTTTTGTCTTCGATCACCGCCTAGATCGCGAGTGCGATGAAAACGGCGATCGTCCTTCTTTCCGGCGGGCTCGATTCGATGGTCTGCGCGGCGCTCGCTCGCGAATCGGGCTTCCACGTGATCGCGTTGACGATTGATTATGGCCAGCGGCACCGGATCGAGCTCGACTCGGCGCGGCGAATCGCCGCCAAGCTGGGGAATCGCCATTTCGTGCTTCCACTCGATCTTCGCGTCTTCGGCGGCTCCGCCCTGACGAGCGATATGGCGGTTCCGAAAGATGGCGTCGGCGACGGGATTCCCGTCACCTACGTCCCCGCGCGCAACACGATCTTCCTGAGCCTTGCGCTCGGCCTGGCCGAAGCGGCAGGCGCCCGCGACATCTTTATCGGGGTCAACGCGCTCGATTATTCGGGATACCCGGACTGCCGGCCCGAATTTGTTGCGGCGTTCGAGCGACTCGCCAATCTCGCGACGAAGGCGGGGGTCGAAGGCGATGGCTTCACCATTCATGCGCCCTTGCTCGACTTCACGAAGGCCGACATCGCCCGGGAGGCACAGCGCCTCGGGATTGACGCTGGACTTAGCCACAGTTGCTACGATCCGCTGCCCGACGGCACGCATTGTGGCAAATGCGACGCCTGCCGATTGAGGGCCAAGGGCTTCGCCGAGGCCGGCGTGGCGGACCCGACGAGCTACGCATGACCTACGCCGTCAAGGAAGCATTTTTGACGCTCCAAGGGGAGGGCGTGCAGGCCGGGAGCCGAGCGGTCTTCCTGCGTTTTGCGGGGTGCAATCTTTGGTCAGGTCGTGAGCAGGACCGGTCAACCGCCCAGTGCAACTTTTGCGATACCGACTTCGTCGGGACGGACGGCGAGGGCGGGGGCAAGTTCGGAAGCGCCGACGAACTCGCCGATCATGTGTCCGCGCTGTGGGGACCAGGCGAAGGCCGCCGCCTCGTGGTCGTTACGGGGGGTGAGCCGATGCTTCAGCTTGACCGCATGCTCCTCGACGCTTTGCACAAGCGGGGCTTTCGAGTCGCGGCCGAGACCAACGGCACGCTTCCGGCCGTCGCCGGGTTGGATTGGATCTGCGTCAGCCCAAAGGCGGGAACGGACGTAGTCCAGCGCTCAGGTAATGAATTGAAACTGGTCTGGCCTCAGCAGGGAATAAATCCGGTCGAGCTGGAAAGCTGGGATTTCGAACATTTCCTGGTGCAGCCCATGGACTGCGCCGATTCCAAGGCGGCGAGAGATGCCGCGATCGCGCTCGCCATGGAGCGGCCGAAATGGCGGCTGGCGCTCCAAACGCACAAGGTCGTCGGCTTACCCTAAAGCGAGTTGTTGGCGGTCGCCGAATTCTGAGTCGCCGGGGCCGGCTCGTCGGGCGGCCTGCTCGACGCAGCGGTATGGCCCGACGGGGACTTGGGGGAAGCGCGGTTTGTCGACGCATTGTCCTCGCTGCTTGTGCCGTTGTCGACTTCGTTCAGGTAATTGACGTCAGCGGCAATGTTCGCGTCGGCGCCCGTCACGGCGTCGATCGCGGTGATATCGTTCGAGACAATGCTGTCGGCCGACAGATTCGCATCGCTATTCATGCTGTTGGCCGCCTGGTCATTGCTGCGGCATCCAACGAGGGAAAGCGCCGCACCGGCGATCAGGATCAAAGCGCGCATTCTTGGGCTCCAAAAAAAGAGGCTGCCGGCAAATACCGGCAGCCTCTTCAAAACGCCAACGCCTCCGTCAGACGGAGGCGTCGAAATTACATCGTGTTGTTCGCCGCGGCGTTCGCGGTGTTGGCGGCGGCATTTGCAGTGTCCGCAGCCGCATTCGCATTTGCCGCAGCGTTCATGTCCGCGTTCATCGCGTTCATGTCGGCCGGAGCGTTCATGTCGACGTTCTCAGTCGGCGCCGTCAGGTTTTCGTCGGCATTCATGGTGTTGTTGGCGTTATCGTTGCTGCTGCAAGCGGCAACCGCCAGGGCCGCACCAGCGACCAGGATAAGAGCACGCATTCAAGACTCCCTAATTATTGCGATCTGCAGCGGTCGCCCGCGTCGCAAATCGCGCGCACAATAGTCTGAAGGGTCAGTTTGCATCAAGAGACTTTGCAAGCCTGGCTCAACCTCTTGAGAAATTGATGGAACTCGCCCTTCAAGGCCGCATCAACCCCCATCACCGGCATTTGTTTCCCGAGGAAAGCGAGGCTGGTAACCCCGAAATCGGGGATTCCGCACGGGACGATCCCATCAAAGTGCGTTAAGTCCGGATCGACGTTAATCGCGAACCCGTGGAGCGTGACCCAGCGCTTGATCCGCACCCCGAGAGCACCGATTTTCGCCTCGTTCGAACCCTCGCCGACCCAAATCCCTATGCGGCCGTCCGAACGGTGCGAATTAACGCCAAAGCGGGCCAAAGCATCGATGACCCATTGCTCGAGGGCGTGAACGAAGCAGCGAATGTCCTTTCCGCGTTTTTCGAGGTCGAGCAGGACGTACCCGACGCGCTGGCCCGGCCCATGATAGGTGTACCGCCCGCCGCGGCCGGCCTCGAATACTGGAAAATGCATGGGATTCAGGAGCTCAGCTGGATCCGCGCTCGTTCCGGCGGTGTACAGTGGCGGGTGTTCAAGGAGCCAGATGCACTCCGGCGCTGTTCCGGCGCGGATCGCGGCGGCGCGATCCTCCATGAACGCGAGCGCGTCCTTGTAAGCGACCGGCGAATCACTCACCCGCCATTCGATGTCTTCGACCGAGTCCATTTGCCGGTCGCCGAAATGGCGACGAGCGCGCGCCGTCGCAAGCGCCGTTGCGCCGTGCCCCCCGCCTCCGCATAAGGGAGATGAGCAACGGGGAGCATTATGAGCAAATTGTCGATCTCAAAGGCCTGGGAAGAAACGACGCATGTCATCGGCCACGACGGCAAGTTGATTACCAGCGTTGCCCTGGCGCTGCTCGTGCTTCCGCAAACCGTCTCAGGCTTGATCGCCCCACCGCCGTCGCTGTCGGGAACAAACCCTCCGTCCTGGATGCCGGCGGTAATGCTGATCGTCGGGATCCTCAGCATCGCAGGCGAGATCGCGATCATCCGCCTCGCGCTTGGAAGAACGAGCGTCGGAGAAGCAATCGAGCACGGTGCGCGGCGGGTCATACCGACCTTCGCAGCGCTGGTCCTGATCGTCTTCGCTCTCGGAGTCGTCCTGGTTCCAGTGATGATCATCATCGCGGGCTCCGCAGGCCTCCAAAGCCTCGCGACCAGTTCGCCGAGTCCGGATGCCGGGAAGGCGGTTCTGGTCGCGCTCATCATGTGCCTGTTCGCGGCGCCCCGGTTCCAGCTCATGATCCCTACGGCGGCCGGCGAAGCAGGCGGCCCGATCCACCTCATCAGGCGCGGGTGGCTGCTCGCCGACGGAGCCTATTGGAAGCTTTTCGGCTTCCTGGTGCTGACGCTGATCGCGGCCATCGTGGTCGTCCTGTTCGTCGGTCAGATCATGGTCGGGATTCTCGTCCGGACGATGTTCGGGACGGTCCATCCCTTCAGCGTCGGAGCGTTGATCGCGGCACTCCTCACTTCGATCGTTTCGGCGGCATTTGCAGCCACTTTTTCGGTGATCGTCGCGCGGATTTACGTTCAGCTTTCGGGACGGAAGGGGTCGGTTCCGAGCACGGGCACCTGAGGCGCCGAGTCTTTCGGGAGAAAGCCGCTGAGCCGCGGGTCGGGAAAGCGCTCCAGGGCACGCTTCCAGGGGATGAAACCGGCCCGCCGATAGGCCGCGAGGGCCGCCGGATGGTCGAGCGAGCAGGTGTGGACATGGACCCGGGTCACGCCAGGTCTCCAGGCGCGGCGGACGGCTTCCGCCAGGAGCCACTTGCCATGTCCTTTGCCGGACAGCTCCGGGACGAGACCGATGAAGGCGAGCTCGCACTGGCCGGGTTCGCGGAAGTCCAGCTCGAGCATGCCGACGTCGGCGCCGGATTCGTCGGCGACCGCGAAGAGGTGGACGTCGGAATGCTGGATGATCGCGATAAGCGACGGATCGTCCATGATCAGCCGCGAAAACCAGAGCCAAGGGGATCCCACAAGGCGAAACAGCTGCCGGTAGCGTTCGGGCTGCGGCTGTTCGAGGCGCTGTAGCGAGAGCGGCGAGGGCGGAACCGCTTCGGCCGGCGGCTCGTGCATCTCGAGATAGGTGACGACCGCGGCGAGCTCGCCGTCGGGGAGCGGGGTGTAGCTCACCTCATGTCCACTTCGCGAGCGGCGGAAGGCTCATCAGGATCGCCTCGATATTGCCGCCGGTCTTGAGCCCGAAAAGCGTGCCGCGGTCGTAAAGGAGGTTGAACTCGACATAGCGTCCGCGAAATTCGAGCAGGCGTTCCATATCTTCGTCCGAATAAGGCGTGTTCATCCGCTTACGCACGAGCGCCGGAACCACGTCCAGAAACGCTTCGCCGACGTCGCGGGTGAAAGCGAAATGCGCGTCGAAATGATGCTCCAGATAATCGTAGAAGATGCCCCCGACCCCGCGCGAAACGCCGCGGTGCGGAAGCCAGAAATATTCCTCGGCCCATTGCGAAAAGCGCGGATAGAAAGTCGGGTCGTGGGCGGCGCAGGCGGCGCGCAGCCGCGCGTGAAACGCCTCGGTGTCCTCATCGTACGGAATGGCCGGGTTCAGGTCGGCGCCTCCGCCGAACCACCGCTTGGTGGTGGTTAGGAACCGGGTGTTCATGTGCACGGCGGGCACATGCGGATTGGCCATGTGCGCGACGAGGCTGATTCCGGTCGCGAAGAAATGCGGGTCTTCGTCGGCGCCGGGAATGCTCTTGGCGAATTCCGGAGCGAACTCCCCGCCGACGGTAGAGACATTCACCCCGACCTTTTCGAAAACCTTGCCGGTCATGTGGCCGCGAACGCCGCCGCCGCCGGGCTCGCCGGTTACGTCGGTTCGGTCCCAGGATGTGAAAGCAAAGGCCGCCTTGGAGCCCGCCTCGCGTTCGATTTCTTCAAACGACGCGCAGATTCGGTCGCGGAGCGATTCAAACCAATCGCGCGCGGCCTGTTGCTGGTCGTCGAGGGCGAGCATTCGGCGTCATTGCGGGGAGGCGGCGCAACGTGCAAGGTGTACGAGCTGGAGAGGGGGCTTCCATGCTGCTGATTGCGCTTCTGGTTCCGCTGACGCTGGCGATTCTCGTCCTTTCCGTCGTTCTTGTTCGCGCGGCGGTTGCCGCTCGGGCGGTTCCCGATCTCGAAGCGACGGGTCTCGGCGTCGTCGTCAACTTCCTCGATACCCTTGGAATCGGCTCATTCGCCACCACCACCGCCTGGTTCAAGTTCCGCAGGATGGTCCCCGACCGGCTGATCCCGCCGACCTTGCTGGTTGGGCTGACCCCTCCGGCGATGGCGGAAAGCGTCATCTTCCTCATCTTGCTGGGCGTTATGGTCGATCCGGTCCTGCTGTTCGGTTGCGCGATTTCGACGCTCATGGGCGGATTGGTTGGGGCGCCGATGGTTGCTCGGGCGCGCGTCTGGATTGTGCAAATGGTGGTGGCGATCGGACTGATCCTCGCCGCAAGCGCCTACACAATGACCAACCTGCACCTGTTCCCGGGGGGCGGAACGGCTAACGGTCTGCCCCTTGGGCTGACGACCCTCGCCATCGTCGCCTGCTTCGGGTTCGGAATCCTGCTCAATTTCGGAGTAGGCAATTATGCGCCGACGCTGGTGATGCTGAGCCTGATGGGGATGGACCCTCGGCTTTGTTTCCCGATCATGGCTGCCGGCGCCTCGCTGATGGGCGCCGGCGCGGGAGTGCGGCACATCCAGATCGGGCAGATCGACATGCGCATCGTT
>JBKPKF010000127.1:0-8939 GCA_046730995.1 Pseudomonadota bacterium | reverse complement strand
CACATGTCCCCGCCTGAAGCTGGAGCGCCTGATAGGCGGCGAGGGCATTGACCTCGGATTGAAGCTTGGCGGTTACGTCTGTCACTCCGTCGCAAACTGTCGTCGACGGCTTGACCGTGTAACCCGCGGGAACCGCGAATGTTGATGGCGGCGGCGGCGTCGTGGTCGTCGTGGTAGTGGTGGACGTCGAGCCCGTTCCGGTGCCCGAAGTCGTAGTGCTCGTAGTCGTCGTCGTAGTCGCCGCTGCCGCAGCTGCCGCAGTCGCAATGACTAGCTTTTTACCGCCCCTCATCGGAACCCTCCCCTCGTAGGGTTGTGAGCGACTCAGGGTAAGTTCCGTTCGTTACGAGGGCGTAAATACCCAGGTCACCTCTTATTAATTGATTCAATTTCGACGATCCTCCGATTTTGGCCTGTTTTTCCAAGCTGTACGATCACGTCGATGACCGACTTGGCATATTCGACAGTGTCAGAGCGCGAGAGTCCGAGCCCCGCTTGCATGACCATCAATGCGAGCTGCTCCAGCGCGCCCGAGGGCGAATTCGCATGGATGGTGCTAAAAGATCCGGGATGGCCCGTGTTGACCGCGCGCAGGAAGCTCACGGCTTCCTTGCCGCGCATTTCCCCAAGCAAAATCCGGTCCGGCCTTAGCCGAAGCGCGGCCTGGAGCAGGTCGTCCGTGTTGATGAGTGCCTCGCCGAGTTCGCCCTTGACTGCGATCAGGCCCAGATCGTTCGGCCCGTGCAGCTGAATCTCCGCGGTGTCCTCGACGACGATGACGCGCTCTTGTTCCGGCACCTCGCGCAACAATGAATTCAGGAAAGTCGTCTTGCCGGTCGATGTGCCGCCGCTGATGAGGATCGTTTGTCGGTTTCGCACCGCGTCCCGAAGAAACGCGATCGGGTCGGCATCGGGATCCCGGCCGGGCGAAGCGAGGACGGGTTTGAGCGGACCGTCTGAATAGGCCTCGAGCGGCAGGTCAACGAGCCGATGGCGACGGATCGCCAGTGCCCAGTGGGCGCGCGTCGCCGACGGCGCGACGAACTGGATCCGCTCTCCGTTTGGAAGAGTCGCCGCAAGCAGCGGGCGCTCCCTGCTAATGCCCTGGTTGCTGATACGCGCGACTTGCTCGGCCAGCCGCTGGAGAAGCCGATCGTCGATTGCCGGAGCTTCATGGCGGACCATGCCTCCGGGCAATTCAATCCAGATTTCTCCCGGGCGGTTGACGAGGAGTTCGGTCGCATCCGGATGATTGAGCCACTCCTGGAAGGGCTCGAGATAGGCTTCCAGGAAGGGGTCGACCGCAAACTCCGCAAGAAGCTCCGCGGCAACCCTCATATGCTTTTCCGATCGATCGGCGCGAAGATCAGGTCGCGCGCCGTGAAGACACGGATCGGCTCGCCCGGGCGAACATGAATCGTTGGCGCGCGGGCGCCGTTTTGCTGCGCGGCGACCGACGCAGCACTCTGTCCGCCGGATACGACTACGGTCGCGCCGCCGCTCGCAAGCGCGCTCGCCCCGCCGAGCACGGAGAGCAGGATCGCTGACCCAAATCGCTGCAGGAAATGGCTGTTGACGCGACCGCCGACACCGGACTCGCCTGAAAAATCAACGGAAGGCGAAGAGAGCGCGACCGAGACCCCGTCCGGGCGCAGCAGCCGGGTCCAGATCAAATAGGCGCGCCTTTGGCCGGCGGCGAGCCCGGTCTTGTATTCGCCGATCAGCCGGGACGAGCGGGGGACCAGTATCTGACTGCCGTCGAAAGACCGCACGTCCTGGCTGACGACCGCGCGAACATAGCCGGGCACATCGCTATTGATGGCGGTTTCGAGCACGGCTGGGATCAGGGTGCCTTGAGCGACCGTATGCGAGGGGTCGCCGATTCGAGTGGACCTTGCAGCTGCGGTGTCCGTTACCGACGAGCCGTTCGGGTCCGAACCGAGCGCGAGCATCCCGGGCGCGGGCGCGTCCGCCGGCCCGTCCGCGACGCCCGGCGCGCCGCTGGTCCTGATCGTACTGCCGTCATAAACCATGACGGGCGATTGAGAACGCGACGCCTCGGGCACAACGACGGTTTGCGGCGGGGCCATCGGGCCAATCGCGGACGAAGGTTGCTGAGCCGAGGGCGGTACGACCTGAGGCGTCGCCGCCGGCACCGCGCTTGGAATTTGCGGGGTTTGCACGGCATAGCCGGGTGAGGATTGGGGGCTAATCGGCTCACGGCTGCCGTTCCTGCCGGAGCTCAACGTCACGAATGTCACGCAGCCGAGCACAAGCGCGATCGCCGCTCCGGTCGCAATTCCCAAATTGTCGCGTCGCGATTTGCGCTGCGCAACGATCGGGAAGGCATTGCGGCTGGCGATGACCAGGGCCTGCTCGTTCATTTCGGAGCGAGGATCCGTCGCCGGGGTAGAGATCACAGGCTCCAGGGCCCCCCAGCGGACCACCGACAGGTCGCCGTCCACGACGGGTTTGCTATTGGGCATGGTCGTCCCCCGAAAGACTGGTCGAATAGAGGGCGGTTACGTCCGGTGCCCGCAGCGCCAGGCTGGCGCTCGGGCGAGGTGGAGCTTGCTGGACCATCGCCACCGGCGCGGCGGTTCTGCGGGGAACGACATTCGGACGGAGCGGCCGCCCAGCCCAGATCACAGCGGTTCGCTTGCCCTGACGCAGAACGATGTTCGAAGGCAGCGGATCGATGACTATGAAGTTGCCCGACGTTCGATAGTTCACCGGCCCTTCACGGCCCTCGCTCGAGACGGTCAGGATCGCCGGCAGGGCGGCTTCGCGCGCCCAGGCGAGGTACAGCGCCTGGCCGTCATCGAAAATCCGAGACGGGAGAAGCCGGTCGGAGCCCTTTGTCAGCCAACCGAAATTCAGCTGCTCCGGCGAAAAGGACGGGAGGCCCGGGGGCGCCGCGGCAGCCTGAACAGGGACTTGGGACACCGGAGGCTTTTCGTACGGATAGGAGAATTTCAGGGCATAGACGGGCGATCCGGCCTTCGGCGCAGCGACTAGATCGAACATATAGAGATGACGGTCGGTGACTACCGTCATGTTGGTCCGGGTCGTCCGAAGCAGAGGTTTGAGGAATAGGATGCTTGCGCGGCGATTTGGCGTGACCTGCCAAGCGGATGAATCGCCTACGGCCACGTTTTCGATACGTTCGTCCGGCGCGAATTCGACCGTCGATTGTATGCCCTCGCGGCCGTCGATCTGAACGATCTGTTCCGGATCGTAAACGAGCGTTCGAATACGCCTGTCGGCGCCCGAGGCGGCCGTAGCGCTAAGCAGCGCGAGTGCAAGAATGGACAAACCGCGGGTCATCGGAACATCTCTCTGGACATGGGTGAGGAACCAGGTTGCGACCGCTGGTCGAAATGAAGGCTGTGCCGTCGCGAAAGAACGGCCGGGACTTGGTGGGAGACACCGCCCGCCGTGGTAGCCGCCAGGCCAACCGGGGCGGCCGCTGCGACTGCTCGGTCTGTTGAAACGAAGCTGTTCAAGCTGGCGACGGTCGTCCGCACGCGATCGGACGTCGCGTGGGCGGGACCGCTGATTTCCCGGGTCCGCTCGATCTCGGCCGTGTTGTTGAGGGGCGGGCCGGCGGCGGCGTTCTCGTTCGACGTCGCCCCTGATTTCGGCAGCCTCCACCCCCGCGTCAGCGACGTTGCGAGCTCCAGCGTCAGCAACATGAGCGCGAGATAGACGATGGAGGTCACAAGAATGCCTACGGCGGTGCGAAGCGAGACCTCTTTTCCTGCGGTGGCAAGACCATCGACCATTGGAAAAATCGCCATCAGCGCTCCGCTGCCCATGACGACGGTCAACAGCGGGACCAGTGCGAACGTGGCCACGCTTTTCAGCCACCCTTCGAACAATCCGCGGGTACCCTCGAAGAGCGCCAGCACGATGAATACGGGCCCGAGGATGAGCAATGCCGCAAGCGCGATCCGGCAAACGACAAGCACGCCGACCGTACCGAGAAGCAGGATCAGCGACGATATCCACAGCATGTTCGCCGGCGATGCGAGCTTTTGATTGGCTCCAGGGGTGACCGCAATGGAATCAGCGGCATTTGTGACCGCAGTGAACAAAGTATCGAGCTTCTGCGCGAACATAAGGGTGGCTGACCCTCGGGTGCCGAGAAGAGTCCCGGCGATCTGGTCCGGCGCGCCAACGGCGAGGTTCCAGACGACCGACTGATAGGCCATCCACGAGGTGACGAAGGTGATGATGAGGCCGATCGTCATCATCCGCGGAGTGAGCGCCGACATGCGCAGGTTCGAACGACCGGTGAGCAGGTTGAAGGCGAACAGCGCGACGTAGAGCGTAAGCAGGATCGTAAGCGCGGTCGTCAGCGCCCCGCCTGGCGCGAACAACCTGCCGAATGAGGCGTTCGTCGCTTCGGCTGAAAGGCAATCCACCTTCTGCAGCGCTTCCGCGATACCCTCCGGCCCGGCCGCTCCGAATGTCGGACAAGTGCTCATTCAGCGGCGTCCAGCCACAGGTCGTCGCCCGCTTCGCCGGGCCAGGGCGCGCGGGTCAGAAGCGGGTACCAATGCGCGGGATCGTCGCCGACCGACGCTCTGAGATCGTCCAGCCGGCGAACGCTGGACTCACGTCCCGACAGCACCGTCAGCAGATCGGGCATACCGCCAAGGTCGAGCCGCGCGACGACGGATTTGCCCGTCTGCCGAATGAGGAAGCAACGGCTGTGCGCCGGAAGACTCCGGACGAATTCGAACTCCTGCGAGCTAAGCCCGAAGCCTTTGCAATATTCTTCCTCGCGCGCCTTCGCGTTGGGCATGAAAATGCTCGTGGCGGCCTGTTCGACGATCGCGGACGAAATTGAGCTGTTGAGCGCATCCGCCGCCGACTGGGTGACGAAGCCGACGATTGCATTCCGCTTGCGCAGCGTTTTCATCCAGTCCCGGATTCGGGCCGAGAACATCGGGTCGTCGAGCGCTTTCCATGCCTCGTCGATAAGGATGATCGTCGGCTGTCCATCGAGAGAAGCTTCGATCCGATGGAAGAGATACATCAAGGCCGGAGTGCGCAGGCGCCGGTCGTCGAGCAGCTCCGTCATGTCGAAACCGAGCGCGCCGCCACGAACCTCGAGACCGTCGTCACGGTTGTCGAACAGCCAGGCGTGCTCCCCGTCGAGAATCCACGGATTTAGTCGTGACGGCAGGTCGCCGGCCTTTGGGCGCCTGCCACCGGCCAGCAAATCGCGGACGAACCGGAGCCGGCGCAGGTCCGGACCATGCGAGAAAATTTCATCGACTGCGCTGGCGATCGTCGCCTCTTCCTCCGGCCCCTCTGGCTGGAGCAGGCAAGAGAGCCAATCACGCAGGAACGACCGGTTCATCGGCAGGTCTGGGAGTCGCAGCGGGTTAAAGCCCGTCGGCGTGCCGCGGCTCAGCTTCTCATAGCGACCGCCGAGGGCACGCAGGAAGATTTCCGATCCGCGGTCCTTATCGAACAAAATGGTCCGCGGAGCGAACTTCTGTGCCTGAGCGACGAGGAAGTTGAGAACGACCGTCTTGCCGGATCCGGACGGTCCGATGATCGTGAAGTTGCCGAGATCGCCGTCGTGGAAGTTGAAGAAATAGGGTGTACTGCCGGTGGTCTCGAGAACGGTGACCGCGTCACCCCAATGGTTCCCGCTGGCGCGGCCCATCGGAAACCCATGCATTGAGACAAGCCCCGCCGCGTTCGCGCTCGAGATGAGGGCGCGGCGAACGACATAATGTTCGTTTCCGGGAAATTGGCCCCAGAACGCGGGTTCGAAGTTGACGTCCTCGCGAACGGCGACCGCTCCAATATCGGCCAACGCGGCTGCCGCCGTGGCGGTGGCCTGTTCGAGCCTTTCAATCGAGCTGCCGCGGACGAGCACGCTCATATGATTGTCGCCGAAACTGAGCTGTCCCGCGCCGACGGCGTCGCGCGCCGCGATCATCTCGCTGCGTTCCGTGGCTGCCGCCTCGTCCGCACTTTTCAGCCGCCGGAGCGCAAGGTCGATGCGCTCGCGTGCCGTTTGCCGTTCAATCGGCGCGAAAGTCTCGGTGATCACCAGCTCGTGCGGGATGCGAAGCAGGGAATCGAGCAGCCCGGGCCGAGTCACGTCGGGATATTCCTTGATCCCGAGAATAGTCGCGAAGCTTCGCTGGCTTGGAGTCACCGATTCCATCGCATCCAGGCCGAAGCTGAGACGCGAATAGGGAATGTATTGGCCGAGATCCTGTCCTTCGCGGGGCAGCAACACCGGGCGCGATTCCCCATTATACAGCATCGAGAGAAGCTCGAGCGGTTCAGAGTAGATCCCGTTCTCGTTCTGATAGGTCCCGAGGATTTGGGCTCCATAGGGCTGCAGTGCCGCCGTCAGTGCCGCCATTGCAGAGTCGAGCGCGACGGCCTCCGCGGTGCTCAGCGGGCTGGAGCGCGACGAGCGAAGCCTGCCGAGACGCTCCGGAAGGCCGGCCTTTCCGCGCGGCGGCCTGACCACGATCGTCAGGAATTGGTCGTTGAGAAACAGTTTCTTCTCATTGAGGCGCGCATTCCAGCGAGAATCAATCTCAGCCGAGAGGCAGTCAAAGTCCTGCGCGGGCAGGTGTACGCGAACGGAGCGGCGGACGAGGTGGTGGTAAAGCACGAGCTTCGAGTTGAGCGCGCTCCGCAGCACGACCTCGCGGACGGTCGAGAGGTGGTTTAGGACATCGTCGTCCTCCGTCTCGAAGGGGAATCCGGTGATACGGATCGACCGCATAAGCGAGCCGTCGCGAAGCTCGAGCGTCGACGGATCTACGTGCCGGGCATAAGGCAGCCGGTCCCCGGCACGCGCCTCGCGCTTGCTCCAGGCTGCGGGTCCGAACCATTTGGTCATAGCTCGATCCTTCTCACGGCGCGTAGCTGTTGCAGCCCCAGCGGCTCCAATTCTTGGTCCGCGGACACCTGCTGACGCGGGTGATCCACAAATCAAAAATCCGAGGCTCCCTGAGGCACGCAAAATAGCCAATGACATGAATTGCGACGGCGACCGGAAGTGCGAGAAAACTGCGGGTCACAAGAAACACTTCCGTCGTCGCGGCGGCATTGATGATGAAGTAGCTATAGGTCACGCCCGCAAACATTTGCGGGCGGGTAAGCGCGCGGAAGACCGGCGAGCTGTTCAACGCCATGCCTTAACCGCCGGCAGCCGCAGCGGCCTGGATTCCGCTGACGATTGCGCCGGCCCCGAAGAGGATGAAGCATCCGATAATTACGGTCGCGCCGAAGCGCCAGTTGAGGCGTCCGGTCAACATCATGAAGCCCACCATCGCGACCGCGATAACCGCCACGGCGGTCGCCACGTTGCCAAGGAGGGTGCCCTGCAGCCAGTGGAGGGCGTTGACGATCGGGCCGGACCCTTGGGGATCGGCATATCGAGCCGTTGCCGCTGCGGGCGTGCTCACCGCGAGCGTCGCAAGGGCGGCAAGATTGGGGACGAGTTTCATCGGTCGCCTCTCGATTGAGTGGATGATATGCGCTGGACAACCGACGCCACGTAGGCTCGGGTTTCGGGAATGGCGGGAATGCCGTTGGCTTTGACGACTCTGGCGGGACCCGCATTGTACGCCGCAAGCGCCTTTTCGACGTTGCCGTCGAACGAATTGAGCAGCTTGCGCAGGTACCGGGCTCCGCCCGTTAGGTTTGCGACCGGGTCGGTCGGATCCACACCCAGCTCACGCGCGGTCTGCGGCATGAGCTGCGTCAGCCCGACCGCTCCCTTGGGGGAAACGGCCGCGGGATTCCAGCGGCTTTCCTGCCAGACGAGCGCCGAGAGCAGTGCAGGACTGATTCCCGCAGAGCCCGCGGCATTTTGCACCGCGGCGGCGAAGCGGCTCGGGACACTGGCTTGATCAATGTTGGTGAGAGCGCCTGCCGGAACGTCGATGTCGAGCGCAGGGTCTTGGGTCGCTTCGGAGGGTTCCTGGACGATCGTCCATGCGGCTTCCCCCGAACCATCGCGTACCGAAACGACGCCGTCCGGCGAAATCTCCATGACCTGCGCATCTGCTGGAGACGCGGCAAGACCCGCCGCGAAAATTGCGGAAATCATCACTGTCCGGCGTGCGCCTACAGATTTACCGCAACGCCGCGGATGTTGTTCCCCTCGCAAAGACAAAAACCCCCACCCCCGTGGCTATTTATTGTTTTTTGCACGTGCGAGACCTTGGCGCGAGATGGATAAGGAAGTGTTAACGGTGGATGCCCCAGCGAGTGAGGTGAACCGATGGCCGGGTACCATGCAACGAGTCGTGGGACTCCGCACTGCAGCAAGATCAATAAAATCGATTGTCAAAGCGGTTGCAGGATCGGATAATATCTTGTTATCTGAACGGGTTATACGCCGTAAAACGATAGTTAACGAGGGTCGCAATCCGAACCTCGAAGGGGGTGTGCGATAAACGTACGTCCAGTGATCCTCTCGGGGGGCGCGGGCACGCGTCTCTGGCCTATCTCGCGCCAGGACCTGCCGAAGCAGCTCCTGCCCATTGCATCGCGCCGATCGATGTTGGTGGAGACCGTTGGGCGCGTCAGCGGACCGGAGTTTGAAGCGCCGATCATCGTTAGCGCCGAGGATTATCGCCTCATCGTCAAAGACCAGCTCGACCAAAGCGGTGCGGTCGTCGAGGCGGTCCTGCTCGAACCGGTCGGCCGCAACACAACTGCTGCAGCAGCGCTCGCCGCGGAATGGCTCCGCTCGACGGGGCGTGACGAGTTGCTGCTGCTGATGCCGGCGGACCATGCGATTGGGGACGAAAAGGCGCTTCACGCAGCGATCCGCGCCGCTGTTCCACAAGCGGAGGGTGGAGCGATCGTCACATTCGGTATCGTGCCGACCGGCCCAAATGTCGAATATGGTTATATCGAAGCCGAGGCGGACCACCCGGCGG
>JBKPKF010000126.1:0-1262 GCA_046730995.1 Pseudomonadota bacterium | reverse complement strand
GCTCGTGCGCGATCAGGCTTTCGAGCAACTGGTCCCTAACGGGAGTAACGGGCGCCGGCGCGTGCTGGTCCGACGCCCGCCTCCCCCACTCAAAGACGCTTTCCCACTTGAACATGAGCCTGGGCCTAACGCCCGGTTTGGTCCGTCGGAAGCCGAGGCCTCTGGCGCGACCCGAAACGGGACAGTGACGCGAGAGCCTAACCTTCCTATGTTCCCGCCAATCGAGTTTCTCGAGGACGAAGGAATTGAACGCCGACGCGACGCATTCCCCGCGTGATCAGGTGACCGACCTGTCGAGCCTCGGAATCGGTCTTCTCGCATCGCATCGCGAGGCCGCGAGCTCGGCTGAGGCCGAGCTGCGCAATCACTATCGGTTCGCTCCGGTAGACAAGGCCCAAACGCTCGTGGCGCTCGGCGGCGACGGCTTCATGCTCCACACCCTGCATCGCATGCTGGAGGGTGAGTGCCCGCATTTGCCGGTGTTTGGGATGAATCTCGGCACGGTCGGATTCCTGATGAACGACTGGCATCTTGAAGGCCTGGCCGAACGGATCGCCGGAGCGAAGGCGATCCGTGTCGCTCCGTTGGAGATGCAGGCGACTACGGTCGGCGGCGGGACATTCACGCATGCCGCGATCAATGAGGTCTCGCTGCTCCGCGAAACGCGCCAGACCGCCAAGATCGAGATTTCGGTGAACGGCCGCGTCGCACTGCCCGAATTAGCCTGCGACGGAGTGCTGGTCGCGACCCCGGCAGGTTCGACGGCCTATAATCTTTCGGCCCACGGTCCCATTCTGCCGCTCGCCGCGAAGATGCTCGCATTGACCCCGATCAGCCCGTTCCGCCCGCGCCGCTGGTCCGGTGCGATCCTGCCCGACGATACGGCTGTTTGCTTCCGCATCCTCGATGCCGAGGCTCGGCCGGTATCCGCGGTCGCCGACCAATTCGAAGTCCGCGATGTCGCGAGGGTCGAAGTGACTCTCGACCGCGAGCGGTCCCTGACCCTCTTGTTCGATCCTGAGCACGCCCTCGACGAGCGCATCTCCCTGGAGCAATTTCTCACCTGAACACTTGCCATTAAGGCACGCTTCGCTATCTAGCCGCCTCGCCCGTCAAAACGGTATTCCCCGGTAGCTCAGCGGTAGAGCGTTCGACTGTTAATCGAATGGTCGCCTGTTCGAATCAGGCCCGGGGAGCCATCCTGTTCTTTGTCGAGAATCAACGAAGCGGCCGAGCCCGGAGAGCCCGACCGCCTCGGCGAG
>JBKPKF010000125.1:0-19346 GCA_046730995.1 Pseudomonadota bacterium | reverse complement strand
CCATTCGCAACACCGAGGCCAGAGGCGCGAGATAATAATCCGCCGTCCATTCGCAGAGGCGGCGCAACGGCGCTGCGATGGGCCACACATCAACGATGCCGGCCAGCGGCCGCAGCCGCGCATCGGGCACTTCATTGGTCGGGAGCCGCTCGGCCTCCCAGACGACGCCAAGCAATTGCCTCGGCCCGAGCGGCGCAACGACGATCGAACCGGGTTCGACGTCCATTCCCTTTGGAATTTTGTAGTCGAGCGGCCCGAGCGCGGCATTCATGGTGACGACACGGGCGCGCTTCATCGCTAACGCAGATGCGGGCTGACGGGTCTTCAAGCAAGAGGACGTTCTATGATTGCGCGACGCTGGCACGGAAGGATTCCTGCCGCCAAGAGTGAAGAATATTTGAGGCTCTCGAAAGATGTCGGCTTGACCGACTATCGCTCAACCGAAGGCAATCGCGGCGCGTGGTGCCTGCATCGGCGCGAAGGCGATGTCGTCCACGTTGAGATGTTCACCTTGTGGGACGACCTCGAAGCGATCCGCCGCTTCGCCGGCGACCACGTCACGAAGGCCAAATATTACGACTTCGACCCGGACTTCCTCCTCGAGTTGGAGCCCGAGGTCCTGCATTTCGAGGTGATCGACTAGCGCCCGCGCTTCTTGCGGTGTTCGTCGAGGTCGAGGACTGCGACTTCCTCGTCGCCCTGGAGGAGCCCGAGCCGCCGCGCGACCTCCTGATAGGCTTCCTCGACTCCGCCCAGGTCCTGGCGGAAGCGGTCCTTGTCGAGCTTCTGGCCGGACTTGATGTCCCATAGGCGGCATCCATCGGGGCTGATCTCGTCGGCCAGGATCACACGCCCGAAATCGCCGTCCCAGACGCGGCCGAACTCCAGCTTGAAGTCGATCACCCGGATTCCGATCGCAGCGAACATGCCGGACAGGAAGTCGTTCACTCGGATCGCCATGTCGGCGATGTCGTTCATTTCATCCTGGGTCGCCCAGCCGAAGCAGGCGATATGCTCGTCTGCGATCATCGGGTCCCCGAGCGCGTCGTCCTTGTAATAATATTCGATGATCGTTCGCGGCAGCTGCGTGCCTTCTTCGATCCCGAGCCGCTTCGATAGCGAGCCCGCGGCAACATTGCGGACCACGACCTCGATCGGGATGATTTCGACCTGGCGGATGAGCTGCTCGCGCATGTTGAGGCGGCGAATGAAATGGGTCGGCACCCCGATCGCCTGGAGCGACAGGAAGATATGCTCGGAGATGCGGTTGTTGATGACGCCCTTGCCGTTGATCGTGCCGCGCTTTTGCGCGTTGAAGGCGGTCGCATCGTCCTTGAAATATTGGATGAGCGTACCCGGCTCCGGACCCTCGTAGAGGATCTTGGCCTTGCCCTCATAGATTTGGCGGCGGCGAGCCACGGTTCGCATCACTCCAACGGCAGTGGAAAGGAGCGGCGGCTATAGGCGAGCCGCCGCGCCTCGGCAATCAAGCCTCGTCGGAGGCCGCCGCTTTCCGCCTGCGAGACGGAGGCGGGGACGGCGCACCGTCTTCCGACCGGTAGCCGGCGGTCGATTGGAACCAGCCCCAACGACGGCGGGCCGAGCGGAACAGCCATATCGCTGTGGCACCGGCAAGCAGCCATGGGATAAGGCTGATCAGGATCACGAGGATCGCGGCGAAGCCCGCGACGAGATTGTCCCAGGATTGCTGCAGCGCATCCCTGAGCGGGGAACGCACGTCGAAGCCCGGGACTACGCTGCCCGAACCATAGTTGAACACCATCGGCGTTCCGGCGAGCGCTTCCTTGTCTTCGTCCTTTCTGGTGCCGAGCTCGCGGAGTTGCTGGCGGATCTCCTTGGCGCGATCGAGCAGGCTTTGGCGGTCGACCGCTGCCTGGGGTGCGACATTGCCGCGGATCATCGGAACCGGACGGGCGAGCTCCGCTTCGACGCGCCGAAGCTCATCGCGCAACTCGGCCTCGGATTTGGTCGCGCCGGCAATCCGGGTCCCAACGTCCTCGCCGGTAATCTCCTGGTCGACCAGCATGCCTTCGGACTTCTTGACCGTTTCGGTCGCATCCTTGCCGAACTGGCGCGCGAGCTTCGGCTCGAGGCGAAGTGCAAGCATTGCCTCAACGTCCTTTTGATTGACCAACCGGTATCGCATCCCGGTGATCCGGCAGCGTTCAATGCCGAGCTTCTCGCACGCCTGGGCGTGCGCTTCCTGGACCTGGGAAATCTTGTTGCCGGGAAGGCGGAAAGCATAGCGATAATCGAATGCGACGCCGGGCGCGGCGGTGACGTCGACACCGGGCGCTGCTTCTTCGCTTGCGGCGGAGACGTCCATAGCTACGGGTTTCATTGCGGCAGGCCGCCGCAAATCCTGATCGCTGTCTTGTTTGGAGCATGCCGCGAGAAGCGCGGCGGTCAGAAGAACAGATCTTTTCATACTCACTCCCCTGCTGTCCCGCTCAGAGGGTGAGATATACTATCGCATGACTAGGGTAAAGGAAAAGAGGAGCGCGGGTGCGTGCGCCCGCGCTCCTCAGGGGAGTGTCAGTTGACCCGTACGCGCCTGGCCTTCTTCTGCTCCCACGGTGCGCTCCATTCGATGCGATGGAGAACCTTGAAGCTATCGCCGATCAGCCTGCCGATGCTCGCAATCGAGTTGGCCAAGGCCGCATTCAGCTCTGCGCGGCTTTCGCGGTACGCGCGGTCGTAAATCTCATCCACCATGGTGACCATTCCTTTCGTCTCTTGGTCGCGGCTCAAAGCGCCAGTGGAAAATCGTCAATGACGTCATTGGCGGGTGTTGTGAGTGCCTGCTCGACCAGCTGGAGGCGCTTCTCGGGGTCGAGCTGCCGCCATGCCTGGTACCCACCCCATGATCCGTTTGCCCGATCGAGGGCGCGCTGGGTGAGCGCGGTTACGGCGGACGCACGGGTACTGTGGCCATAAGTCATGGCACGCCTCCTTCCTTGTCGGTTGCCGCCGGCGCGGGGGGCTGGATAGGGGAGGGAAAAACCTCGCCGGCGGCTGAGGATCATTTATGTTTTCGACCCGACTTTCGCCAATCAAACACTCGACAGAACCAATAAGGTGGATTTATTAGGTCCCCTTATGAGAAGGCTTCCACCACTTGCCGCGATCCGGGCTTTCGAGGCGGCTGCGCGAACCGAGAATTTCACCGCCGCGGCGGCCGAGCTCGGTATGACCCAGGCTGCCGTTTCCTATCAGGTCAAAAGCCTCGAAGAGCGCCTGGGTGCGCCACTGTTCGTGCGCGAGCGCGGCCGAGTTCGGCTCACCCCGCTCGGTTCGCGCCTGATGCCCGCTCTCTCGACAGCGTTCGACACGATCGAAGCCGCCTTTGCGAGCCATCGCCAGGAAGATGAATCGCTGCTCACGGTCACCACTACCCATACGTTCGCTAATACTTGGCTCGCTTGGGTACTCGGCGCCTTTCAGATGGAGCATCCGGATCTCGCGGTGCGGCTCTCTACCAGCAACGAACTGATCGACCTGCGCTCGGGCGATACGGATATCGCGATCCGGGCGGGACGCGGCGAATGGGACGGACTCGAAAAGCACAAATTGTTCGACGTCGATTTCACGCCCATGGCTTCGCCTGCCTGCATGGCCGAGGCACTGAAGAGATTTGGCCCTGATCTTCAGCCGGCCGATCTTCTGGAGCTTCCTCTGATCAGCCCGCAAGACAGCTGGTGGCAGCAGTGGTTCAAGGACACCGGTGTCGAAACCGACGGCCGGCCGGCGCCGCGCGGCGGGCTTCGCCTCGACAATCAGGCCAATGAGGGTCACGCGGCAATGGGTGGCCAGGGCTTTGCGCTGATGTCGCCCTTTCTGTGGGTCAACGACATCGCCCAGGGACGGCTGCTCGTGCCCTTCCCGGACAAGATTTCCTGCCGCGGCTGGTCTTACTGGCTCGTTTACCCAAGCGAACGGCGCCTCGTGCCGAAGGTCAAAAGATTCCGCGAATGGCTTGCGGCCGAAATGTTGAAGGCTCACGCATCGGAGCAGGAGCTGATGGACGGCTTGCGGTCTGGCGCTTCAAAGGAAACCCGGAAGGTCGCCTAAGCAAGAATATTGGGCCAATTAGGAACATTCTTCCAGATCGAAAGGAAATTACTCCGGATTCGCCGGAGAATCTGCGGAAGATACCTATGACTGACGCCTCGCCGATTTAGGCTGACTCGAAGGGCTGGGCGTTGCTAATCGCTGGTCCATGCAAGCCGATGACCTTCCGTCGACGACGATCGACACCCCCTTCGATGCCGCTCTTTCCGAACGCTACCTCGTCTACGCCTTATCGACGATCACGGCGCGCTCGCTCCCCGACGTTCGAGACGGGCTGAAGCCGGTCCATCGGCGGATCCTGTGGGGCATGCGCCTCCTGAGGCTCGATCCCGCGGGCGCATACAAGAAATCAGCGCGCGTGGTTGGCGATGTTATCGGCAAATACCACCCGCATGGCGACCAGTCGGTCTACGATGCGATGGTTCGCCTCGCGCAGGACTTTGCGCTGCGGTACCCGCTCGTCGACGGACAGGGCAATTTCGGCAACATCGATGGCGATAATGCCGCTGCTTACCGTTATACCGAAGCGCGGCTGACCGCGGTTGCGATGCAACTGATGGCGGGGCTCGACGAGGGCACCGTCGATTTCAGGCCCACTTACAATGGCGAGGAAGAGGAGCCCGAAGTCTTTCCGGGCCTTTTTCCCAATTTGCTCGCCAACGGCGCCGCTGGAATCGCGGTCGGAATGGCGACCTCGATACCACCGCACAATGTGACTGAGCTGATCGACGCTGCAGCGCACCTGATCGACAATCCGAAGGCTGACGACAGCGCGCTCATGGACTTCGTCGCTGGACCCGATTTCCCAACCGGCGGAGTACTTGTCGACAGCCGCGACGCGATCGCTTCGGCCTATGCGACCGGCCGGGGCTCGTTCCGGCTCCGCGCACGGGTCGAGGTCGAACGGGAGAAGGGCGGGGGATGGCACTTGCTCGTCAGCGAGATCCCCTACGGCGTGCAAAAATCGAAGCTGATCGAACAGGTCGCCCAGCTCATTGCGGACAAGAAGTTGCCGATCCTCGCTGACGTGAAGGATGAAAGCGACGAGGCAGTCCGACTGATTCTCGAGCCGCGCGCGCGAACGGTCGACCCCGAGCTGTTGCTCGAGAGCCTTTACCGTCTGACCGATCTCGAAATCCGATTCCCGCTCAACCTCAACGTGCTCGACGCGACGCGGACTCCGGGTGTGATGAGCCTCAAGCAGGCGCTGACAGCCTGGCTCGCTTTCCAGATCGACGTTCTCGTTCGCCGCTCCCGAGTCCGGATCGGCAAGATCGACGACAGGCTCGAGCTGATCGACGGATTCCTGGTCGCATTCCTCAACCTCGACCGGGTGATCGAGATCATCCGCACCGAAGATGAGCCCAAGCCCGTCATGATGTCCGAGTTCGGTCTCTCGGACCGGCAGGCCGAGGCCATCCTCAACATGCGCCTCAGGCAATTGCGGCGCCTCGAGGAAATGGAAATCGCTAAGGAGCGAGAGGCGCTGTCCAAGGAGCGCGACGACCTCGTCAAGCTGATCGAGAGTCCCGCTCGGCAGCGGACACGCCTGAAGCGCGATCTTGCCGCGGTGAAAGAAAAATTCGGTGACGAGCGGAGGACCCGCATCGAGGAAGTGGCCCCGACCAGAGAGATCGACTGGTCGGCAATGATCGAGAAGGAACCGATCACGGTCATTCTTTCGCAGCGCGGCTGGATCCGGGCGATGAAGGGTCATCTCGCGCTGGAACAGGTGGGTGAGCTCAAGTGGCGCGAGGGCGACGGACCGTTCATCCATTTCCACGCGCAGACGACCGATCGCATGGCGTTGTTCGCCTCCAACGGCCGAGTCTATACGCTTGGCGGCGACAAGCTCCCAAGCGCGCGCGGGTTCGGCGAGCCGGTGCGGCTGTTCATCGACCTCGATGCCGAGGTCGACATCGTCCAGCTCCTCGTTGTCCGGCCAGAGATGAAGTTGCTGATCGCCTCGTCGGACGGCAAGGGCTTCGCCACGAGCGGTGAGGCGACGCTCGCCGAGACGCGCAAAGGCAAGCAGCTGGTCAATGTCCGCCCCGGCGCGAAAGTGGCCGTTGTCAGAAGAATACCGGAGGGTGCCGATTCCATCGCGGTCGTGGGAGAGAACCGAAAGATGGTCGTCTTCTCACTTAGCGAACTTCCGGAACTCGCCCGCGGACAAGGCGTAACCCTGCAGCGCTACCGCGATGGCGGCCTTTCGGATGCGATCGCCTTTTCCCTGCAGGAGGGCCTCAGCTGGGCGCTCGGCGGAGAGAGCGGTCGGGTTCGCACGGAGACGGACCTGACATCATGGCGCGCGGCGCGCGGCGCGGCCGGCCGAATGCCTCCGATCGGCTTCCCGCGCAGTAACCGGTTTGGCTGAACGAGGCTTAACCAACCTCCGTTAACAATGCGGCCTAGAGGGAAATAGATACTTGGAATTAACCCATCGAACCTCATAGACGCCTGCATGCAGGCTGCAGCACACCGCCTGCCGGCGGCCGAGAGGCGCCGGCGGACGGAAAACCCGAGCGCGAAACCGCACATTGCGACGGCGGACGACATGGGCTTGCTCGGCGCACTGCCGATCGCCGCTGCAATAGTCGAACATGATAAGGATGCGCTCAAGGTCGTTGCTCACAACAACCGGTTTTTCGACACCGTCAGCCAGTCCACCTGCACGGCGGCCGACTGGAACAAGGCCGACTGTCTCAAGTCCGGGCCGATTGCCGAGCTCATCCACCGCTTTTTCGACGGGACCGACGACGTCGGTGAACTCGACTTCAAGGATGGCGAGGGCGTCGCCTCACGCTTCTTCAGGGTCAAGCTCGCGCCGCTGCCCAAGAAGAAAGGTAAGGGCGCCCGCTGCCTGCTGAGCGTAGTCGATCGCACGGTCGAGGTTCAGGCTGAGCGAACCCTGCGCGCGGAAATGCTGCGCGATAGCCTGACCGGCTTGCCGAACCGACTAGCTTTCACTGAGGCGATCGAAAATGCCGGCGAGAATGTCGCCCGTGATCTCGAACATGCGGTTCTTGTCGTGGACATGCTCCGCTTCAGCCGCATTAACGAGTCGATGGGTAGCCTGGCGGGTGACGAGCTGCTCATCACCTTCGCACGGCGCCTCATCCTGGCACTTCGCGCCGGCGACGTGCTCGCCCGGACGGGAGGCAACGAGTTTGGAGTCCTCGTTTCGCTCCGCCGCGGGGTTGAGGACGCGTTGAAGGCCGCCCAGCGGATTCAGCAGGTGATGACGACACCGTTCAAGATTTCCGACCTGGAGATTCGCGTTGAATGCGCGATCGGGGCCGCCCTCATGCATGCGGGCCAGGACCCCGAAGAACTGTTTCGGAATGCACAGTTTGCGGTCAAGCAGGCCAAGGCAGCAGGGCGCCCGCAAGTCTATGAGCCCAAGCAAGCGACGGAGGCGCGGCGCCGGTTCTCGATCGAAACCGAGCTTCGACGAGCGCTCGACAAGGATCAGCTGAAGCTCTTCTACCAGCCGCTCATCAACCTGAAGTCGGGCGAGGTAGCCGGATTCGAGGCGCTCGCCCGGTGGACTCACGAGGATCGCGGCGAGATCAGCCCTTCCGAGTTCATTCCAGTGGCCGAAGAATCGGGCTTGATCCTGCAGCTCGGCCGCTGGGCCATGGACAAAGCCGCCCAGACCCTGGCGCATTGGGACAAGGATATCGGCGAGAAATTGCCGCTCTACGTTGGCGTCAACCTTTCGGCGATTCAGGTCGCTCGCGACGACATTGCAGCCGTCGTCGAGAGCGCCCTGAAGTCGAGTGGGCTTACAGGCGACCGCCTGACGCTCGAATTGACCGAAAGTTCGATCGTCCAGGATCCGGCCCGTGCGACGCGAGTGTTCGACGCCTTGAAGGCGCTCGACGCGACCGTCGCGATGGACGATTTCGGAACCGGCTATTCGAGTCTCGCCTATCTCCAGCGCCTGCCCATTGACGTCCTAAAGATCGACAAGAGCTTCGTTTCGGGAATGATGGTCGACCCCGACGCCGTGGCGATCGTCCGCGCCGTGCTGAGCCTCGCCGAAGCTCTCGGAATGTCCACCACCGCCGAAGGAATCGAGACGGTCGAACTGGCGACAACCTTGGCGACACTTGGCTGTGCGTCAGGCCAAGGCTTCTATTTTGCCAAACCGCTCGAACCGTCCGCGGCCCTCGAATATTGGAAATCGCGCCGGCGCTGAGCGGAGTCCCGCAGCGGGCTTCCTTGCGCTCGTTGGAACTTCGACTCCGCAAATTCGGTTTATTCCCTGCAAATAGGGGAGTGAGCCAAGTCGTGACGCGGTGGCTCATCATCGCCGGGCTGTGGCCGATGGTCGCAGCAGCGGCAGCGAATGCTCAGTCGGCGCTTCAGAAAAGCCCGCCGACGCACCAAAAACGCGTCATCGACTTGCGCCTGACGCAGGATCCCAGCTTCAACCAGTTCGAGCCGCCGGCGACGGGCTTCATCGCCGATACCGAGGTTGCGCCCAATGCACGCCTCGGGCTCAAGATGGTCCATCGGTCGCGGCCGCGATTTGGGCCCGACTTGCGCATCGATGGAGCTCAATCGAGGTCGCGCAGGCCGGCGTTCTCGTTCACATTCCGCTTTTAAGCGAAGTTCTCATCCATTGGAGTTCAGCTTGCCGACTGAAGCGCACTGCTGACGATCTGATCGAGCGTCTCGCCGGTGGGAAATCCGGCCTGGACCCACTCATCCTCGATCCGTCTCAGAGTTCGGGCGACGACCGGTCCTTCGGGCAGGCCGCGCGCAATCAGCGCGCCGCCCTTTATCGGGAGTCGCGGCGGTTTCCACGAGGCGATCGCGGCCGCATCCGTAGTTCGGCCCGCGAGGAGGAACCGGTCTGTGGCGCAATCGGGCCCAATTCGATAGGCAAGGGCCTGGGGTGAATGATCCAGGTCTTCGTTTGCAGCGCAGGCGAGCCGCTTGCGCGCCTTGTTGGAGAGCTTGAGACGCGCCGCGATCTCTCCGGCCAATTCCGGGTCGTGAGGAAGAAGCGCGGCTAACCGCCGCAAAGCGTACGGGGCGACCTCCGTCTTCCGCTCGGCGGCGATCAACGCTTCGAGGCCGTTCAGCCGTTCGGGCCCGATCTCGGGAAGGACCGGCTTCAGTATCGCCCGCTGCAGCATGACCCCGACGGTCGCCGACGGATCCGGCAGGCCGAGGAGTTTGAGCAATTCATCCGCAATCCGCTCTCGAGACAGCGCCATCAGGTCGTTGGCGCGGGCGGTGCAGGCATCGAGCGCGGCGCCGTCGAGCAGCCCTGAACCGAACCGCGCGTGGAATCGAAAGAATCGCAGGATCCGCAAATGATCCTCCGCGATCCTTTCAAGCGGATCGCCGATGAAACGGATGTGGTGCTTCTTCAGGTCATCCAGTCCGCCGAAATAATCGAAAATCTCGCCGCTGACCGGGTCGGCGGAGAGTGCGTTAATGGTGAAGTCCCGCCTCGCGGCGTCTTCCTTCCAATCCTCTGTGAAGGCGACGACGGCCCGCCGGCCGTCGGTCGATACGTCGCGCCTGAGGGTTGTGATTTCAGCGACCTGACCGCGGCTGACAACGGTGACCGTGCCGTGGTCGATGCCGGTTGGGATGACTTTGATCTTGGTGGATTTCAGCCGCTCCATGACCGTCAAAGGGTCAAGTCGCGTCGCCAGGTCCACGTCGGCATGAGGAATGCCGAGCAGCTCGTCGCGAACGGTGCCGCCGACGAAGCGGATCAGTCCATCTTCCGCCCCAAGCTTTGCGAGGAGCTCGCGCATGCCCGGATGATTCCACCATCTGGTGACGTCGAGCTTCACCGCCATTGCAGCCTGCGCGACAGGTTGACGATCATAGCCGCGGTTGCCCCCCAGATCCTCCGGTCTCCCCAGATGATTTCGTAATAGTGGCGCTGATGGCCTTCGAACAAGGCAGTGCGCTGACATTGATTGATTGGATGGACCAAATGCCGGAGCGGCGCTTCGAACCAATCGGCCACCTCATGCTCATGCGGCTCGAGCGGGAGGTCCGCCGGAATCACGCAGATTACCGGTGTGACGACGTAGCCGGTGACAGTATGATAAGGTTCCATCGAGCCGATGAGCTCCGGTGTCGACGGATCGAGCCGGATCTCCTCGTGAGCTTCGCGTAGTGCCGCGGAAACGGCATCCTCCCCGGGGTCGATCCGTCCGCCGGGGAATGCAATCTGGCCCGCGTGCGTCCGCATGTGCTCCCTGCGAACGGTCAGGATCACGCCCGGCTCTTCGCGGTCGGTGATGGCGACGAGGACCGCCGCGGGCACGTCGGCTTGAGCGCGCAGCTCCGGAAGGTCGCCTTCGAGAGGTTGCTCGATCGGCGTCTCCGAAAGCGCCGCGCGGAGCCGCTCAGCCAACGTCATGCGTCCGATTCCATTGGGAAAAAGGCGCCGTCGCTCCATATGCCGGCGGGTTGATTGCCTTCGGCCAGAGCGAGTTCTGCAAGCTCGTAATAGACAGAGCGGGTCAGCTCGGCTTCGAGCCCATGGCGAACGAGAATGCGAGGCGAGGGGCCGTACTCGGCTTCGGCGATCGCCAGCGGATGCTGCGGGCCGAGGATCACCGCGTCGCCGCTATCGAGCCGGAAAGCGATACGGCGGCGGGGCCCCTGGCCTTCGCTCGTCATTTCGACGGCCCGAAAGGCCGTGACCTCTACATCGATCTCCAGCCTTTCGACCGGTGTGACGAGCATGTGTCGACCGTCCGGCTCACGCCGCAGAACGGTCGAAAAGAGGCGAACCATTTCCGGCCGTCGGATCGCCGCGCCTTCATGGAACCAGGTACCGTCGCGGGCGATGCGCATTCCGGAATGTCCGCAATGCTCAGGATTCCAGCTCTCGACTGGCGGCAACCTCCGCTCGTCGATCAGACGCTGGAGTTCGGCGAGACTCAGGCCGTGGATTTCGATGGGCGGTCGGCTTTCCGGCATGGTGACCGCTCTGTCATTGCGAGCTGAGCGAAGCAATCCGACCTTGCGGGGACCGGATTGGTTCGTCACTGCGTCCCTCGCCATGACAGGAGAGAGGACCGCCATCGTGACCGGAGCCGGCAAGCGTGTCGGCCGGCACATTGCCGTCGCCCTGCTTGACGATGGATGGAACGTTGTCGCGCACGTCCATCGCGACTCCGACGAGGTGCCCGACGGCGCGGTCAAGGCGGTCGCGGATCTCGGCCAGCCGGACTGCGGAGAACGGGTTTTTCGAGCAACCGAGGGCCTGCCTGCCGTCAGCCTCCTCGTCAACAATGCCTCGCGCTTTGCGTGGGATGGGTTCGGTGAATTCGACGGTGGCGAGTTCGATTCTCACATGGCGGTCAATGTTCGTGCTCCGGCCCTGCTCATCGAGCGCTTCGCGGCTCAGACTCGGGGCGGAGGAGACGCATTGATCGTCAACTTGCTGGACTCGAAGCTCGCTTCGCCGAACCCCGATTTTCTCAGCTACACTCTGTCCAAAATCGCGCTTGCAGGTCTGACCGAGCTTGCGGCCCGGGCGTTCGCGTCGCAAGGAATCCGGGTTAACGGCATCGCGCCCGCCTTGATGCTCCGCTCGAGCGGCCAGAGCGAGGAGAACTTCGAAGAGATGCACACCCGTAACCCGTTGAAACGCGGCGTCACTCCGGAGGACGTGATGGGGGCTGTGCGTTACTTCATCGGCGCTCGGTGCGTCACCGGCGAGGTGCTGGTGATCGATTCAGGCCAACGCTTCCTCGGCCTCGGCCGCGACGTCCAGTTTCTCGGTGATCGATGAGTGACGTCAATCTTAAGGGCCTCGTTCCTGATCGCCTAAAAGTCCGCTCCGCTCGAATCTTGCTCGAATCGCTCGAGGTCCAGGCCGACATCGGATTTCACGACTTTGAGATCGGGACCCCGCAGAGATTGCTGGTCAGCGTCGAAATCTGGCTGGACGACGTGGCGCCGCCGCCCGACGACGATCCCGCTCGCGCATGGAATTATGATTTCCTGCGCTCGGAGATAGACGAGATTACATCAAAACGGCGGTACAATCTCCAGGAAACGCTCGCGCACGCAGTGTTCGACCGGATCGCTGCATTCCGCGGAGTGAGACACGTTCGCGTTCGCACATCCAAGCCGGACGTCTACGCGGATGCTGCCGGTGTGGGCGTTGAAATCGCGTCTTTCTGCGGTTCCTGGCCCCGCGACTGAACGGGCCGAATGGCCGCTTCGCCCTAAGGCTCTTGCGTTAGTGGAACAAAATCCGTTGCACGACCTTTGAGCCGGGGATAATGAGGCCCGCTTGTGGCTGATGATATGTTGATACATCGGCGATTTTATTTCAGCAGGCGGGGCGAGCGTGCAAACGCCCGGTCTGGCCGTGGGTCCCCACGGCGTGTCGAGGAGATTTGCGGCTGAATGTCGTACGCGCAACGCAAAGAAATTAGCGGCAACCGGACTCTCGCGATCATATTGGTCGCAGTGATCCAGTTGGGTCTCGGCTATGCGATCGTCACTGGCCTTGCCTACAACGTCATCAAAAAGACGGTGCAGGACCTGAAGACGTTCAACGTGGAGGAGCAGCCACCGCCACCGGAGCCGCCGCCACCTCCGCCCAAGGACATGCCGGACGTGCCGCCGCCTCCGGTTACTCCGCCTTCGATCGTCAATATCGCGCCGCCGACTCCGCCGCAGATAACGACGGTGGTGTCCCCGATCATTCCGCCGGTCGCTCCAGCGCCCCCGGCTCCGCCTCCGCCGCCTCCGCCGAGGAAGGTCGAGCCGGCGCGCGCCAGGGGTGACGTCAGGATGCTGTTCAGCGATTCCGATTACCCGGCATCGGCCCAGGCCGCAGGAGCCCAAGGTACTGCACAGGCTCAGCTCACGATCGGCCCGGACGGCCGAGTCGTCGGCTGCAACCTGACCCGCTCGACCGGCAACGGCGCGCTGGACGCGGCGACATGCAACATCCTGCGACGCCGCGCCAAGTTCACGCCAGCGCACGACAGCAGCGGAGCAGCGACAACCGATACGTACACAACGCCGCCCATCACGTGGCGTCTTGCCGAAGAATAAAGCTCAACCCAAGACGGATTTCAGAAGGAAAGCACAGCAATGCAAGAAGCAGCAGCCCCCGCCGGCCAGGCGGCGAATCCTTACGGCCTGATCCCGGCGCTCAAGCAGGGCGGTATCATCGCCATCTCGGTTTTCACCATCCTGGTGCTGATGTCGATTTTCTCGTTCTACATCCTGTTCACCAAGCTGATGCAGCAACAGAAAATCATTGCCCAGGGCCGAAAGGTCCGAGCGAGCTTCTGGAACTCGCCGAACCTGCGTGAAGCGGCGACCAAGCTCGAGGCTCGCAGCGCCTATCGCGCGATCGTCGACGATGCGCTCCTGGCGCAGGAGCAGCACAGCAAGCTGACCGATCCGATCGACCAGCACGACTGGATGGCCAACAGCCTGGCGCGCAGCCAGGGCGCCATCAGCGCGCGGCTCGGCGAAGGGTTGGCGTTCCTCGCCACCGTCGGCTCGACCGCTCCGTTCATCGGCCTGTTCGGCACTGTGGTCGGCATCTACCGCGCTCTGATCAGGATTGGTGCTTCGGGCCAAGCGTCGATCGACGCCGTCGCCGGCCCGGTCGGCGAAGCGCTCATCATGACCGCGCTCGGCCTGGTGGTCGCGGTTCCCGCGGTGCTCGCTTACAACTGGCTGGTTCGCCGCAACAAATCGATCATGGAGGACCTCGCCGCCTTCACCAACGACCTTCACGGATATCTGATGTCCGGCGGCGCGGTGAAGCCGCGGATCGGTGGAGCGTCGAAGGCCCCGGCCCAGGCGCGCACCGGAACTGCTCCAGCTGAGCCGGTCCGGACCCCGACGCCAGCCAAGTAGTTTTCGTCCGCAGGGGACTGGTCCTCGTTTGAACCAGCCCCTCGCGGATCAGAAGTAGAAAGAACCGGCCCTATGGCAGGACAAGTATTAGAATCGGAAGAAGAAGCCCTGTCCGACATCAACGTCGTGCCTTTGACCGACGTTATGCTGGTGCTCCTGATCGTCTTCCTGATTACCACGCAGGTCATCAAGCAAGCGGTCCCAATCCAACTGCCCAACGTTCGCTACGAACCGACGATGACGAAGCCCGAAAATGTGTCGCTCACTGTTCGCAACGGACCGGGCGCCACTTGCGAGGTTTACTGGGGTATTCAGAAAGTTACCCAGCAGCAGCTGCTCCAACGAGCTGTCCAGAAGCTCGAAAAGCTGATCCGAGATGTCGGCGGCGTTCAGAACGTTACCGAGGAGAATATGCCTGAGGCGCATATCCGCGGCGACGTCAACACGCAGTACAAATGCATCGGCGCTGCGATCATCACCATGCAACAGGCTGGTTTCCAGCGTGTCGGCTTCATTTCGGAGCCGCCACCGCTGACCGGCTACCGCGCCGAATAGGAGCTTATCGCCATGTCAATGCAGACCACCGGCGACAACGAATCGGGCGAACCGATGATCGATATGAACGTGACGCCGCTGATCGACGTCATGCTGGTTCTTCTCATCATGTTCATCATCACCATTCCAGTCCAAACCCACGCGGTGAAGCTCGATCTTCCGGTCAACCAGCCCAATCAGCCGCCGCCGCCGATCCAGCCGGTAAAGAACACGGTTGTCGTTTCGGCCAACGGTGAGATCCTGTGGAACGGAACTCCGGTCACGAAGCCGCAGCTGCGCCAATATCTCGACGTTACGCAGCAGATGAACCCGATCCCGGAGCTTCACCTGCAGCCTGACTCGACGGCGCGATACGTCCTGGTCGACGAAGTGCTCGCCATCACCAAGCGCGCGCGCGTCCAGAAAATGGGCTTCGTCGGCAACGAATATTACATGAACATCTTCTAGGCGGATCTTCCGCAGAGCGATGGGCGGTTCCCTTCGGGGAGCCGCCCTTTCTTTTTGATCTTTTGACCGATCATCATAGTTATGATATTATGTAACAAAACTGGAGATCGGTATGGCAAGTGTGATCTCAGTTGCCGAACCGGCGCCGATAGTCGACCTGAACACCACGCCGCTCATCGACGTCATGCTGGTCCTCCTCATAATGTTCATCATTACGATCCCCATCCAGACCCACGCGGTGAAGATCGACGTTCCGACGTGCAACAATTGCCCGGAACCCAATCCCATCAAGAACGAGATCGTCATTACCCGAGCCGGCGCGATCCTCTTCAACGGCAAACCCATGGATGAAGTCGGGCTTCGCTACGAGCTTGCGCTGGTAGCGCGCATGCAGCCAGCCCCGGAGCTGTATCTGCGGCCGGACGCCGAAGCGCGTTACGAGGTGGTCGACCGCGTTCTTGCCGACATCAAGCGCGCGGAGATCAAGAAGTTCGGTTTCGTCGGTAACGAGGCATACGCCAACTGGTAGACGCCGCGCGTCGGCACTGGCGCTTCCCAAAGCGCCATGCCATTGCACGCCGCGATGGCCGAGACCCGCCGTTTTGCAGTCGTGATTCTTGCCGCGGGGCAGGGGACGCGGATGCGCTCGGATACGCACAAGGTGCTTCATCCGATCGCGAGTCGCCCCCTTCTGTTGCATCTGCTCGACAGGGTCGACTCGGTCGGTGCCGACAAACGCGTGATCGTTGTCGGCAAGGGCCGAGAACAGGTCGAGACGGCGATCACCGGCCGTGACGTCGCGCTTGCCGTCCAGGCTGAGCAGAAAGGCACCGGCCACGCAGTCCAGCAAGCGGCGGGCGCGCTCGAGGATTATGACGGCCCGGTCCTGATCCTTTATGCCGACACGCCGTTCGTTGAAGCGGAAACCTTGGCTCGGATGATCGACCGCCTGAACGGCGATGGCGGCCCGGGCGTTGTCGTCCTGGCGTCCCGGCCGGCCGATCCATTGAAATACGGACGGATCATCCTGGGCCAAGGCGATCACATCGCCAAGATGGTCGAATATAAGGACGCGACGGAGGAAGAGCGCGCAGTTCAACTATGCAACTCGGGCATGATGGCGGTTCGCGCCGTCGATCTGTTCCGCTGGCTCGGCAAGGTCGGAAACGACAATGTCGCCCACGAATATTACCTTCCCGATATCGTCAACATAGCCGCAGCGGAGGGCCGCGACGCAGTTGTCATCGAAGGCGACCCCTACGAGGCCGCTGGGGTCAATAGCCGCGCGGAGCTCGCCCATCTCGAACTCGAATGGCAACGTCGGCGGCGCGAGCAGGCACTCGATGAGGGCGCGACTCTGATCGACCCGGAAAGCGTGTGGTTCGCTTACGATACCAAGCTCGGCCGCGACGTAACGGTCGAACCGCATGTCGTCTTCGGCCCTGGGGTCGAAATCGCAGACGGAGCGACGATCCACGCATTCAGCCATATCGAAGGGGCGATCATCGGCGCCAAGGCGAGCATCGGTCCGTTCGCCCGGATCCGACCCGGAACGCGTCTCGCCGACAGAACCAAGGTCGGTAATTTCGTGGAGCTCAAAAAAGCGCAGGTCGCGGAGGGCGCGAAAATCAACCACCTGTCCTACGTCGGTGACGCTGAGGTCGGTTCGCGCGCGAACATCGGCGCCGGAACCATTACCTGCAACTACGACGGATTCGGCAAGTACCGGACCGTGATCGGAGCCGGAGCCTTCATCGGATCCAACACCGCTCTGGTCGCTCCCGTGACGATTGGCGACGGTGCGGTCGTGGGCGCGGGGTCAGTGATTACGCAAGACGTCGAGGCCGACAGCCTTGCAGTCGAACGCACCGAGCAGAAAGGCATAGCCGGCTGGGCCCGCCGCTTCCGTGAGCGGATGACCCGGAAAGCGGCCGAATGAGTTTCGCTATTTGAACTTCCTAAGGAAGGCGATCAGCTTGCTGAAGTAGGTTGGCTGGTCATCGTACATGTCCATATGGCTGCCGTTCGTCGCCGCGAGTTCGCCGTGGGGCAACTGCTTCGCCATGGCCGCCATGTAGCGCGGGTCCATCGTGTCGTATTTCCCTGAGATGACGAGCGTGGGCACGGAAAGTCGCTTCAGATCCGCGAAGCGATCCCAGTTCACGAGCCGCCCGCTCGCTCCCATTTCGCTAGGCCCCTGCATCGTCACGTAAAAGTGACGATTCATCTTGGGGAAGTCTCGAGTCACCGGTTCCGGCCACTCAGCAAAGGGGCGCCTGAGGATATGTTGCTCGTACCAATTCGGCAGCAGCAGCTCCATGTAATGCGGCTGCTCGGTGTTGCCCGACGCCTCCATGTCCAGAATCCCCTTGAGCGCCGCCTGGTTCATCTGCGGCTCCAGGCTGTCCTTCGCATAAGCGTTGTAGGCCGGAATCGACGCCATCATGTTGGAGATGATGAGGCATTTGAGTTCATCCTGGTGAGCCAGCGCATATTCCATGGCCAGCAATCCGCCCCAGCTATGACCGAGCAGACAGAAATTGTCCTTCGTCCCGCCGATCGCGCGGCGAACCTGCTCAACTTCGTCAACGTAGCGTGCAAGAGTCCAAAGATCCGGGTCGTTGGGCTTGTCGCTCTCGCCGGTTTCGAGCTGGTCGTAATGATAATATTCAACGCCCTCGGCAGGCAAATAGCTGTCCATCACTTCGAGGTAAGCGTGGGAGAATCCAGGGCCGCCGGTGAGCAGCAAGAGCTTGAGTTTCGGATTGTTGCCGACACGCTTGATCCACACCTGGTGCGGCCCCTTCGGCGTCGTGATGGTGATCTTGCGCGCGCCGCCGGTCCAGGCGTCGGGGCGGCCGGCATTGTCGAAATAAGAAAGCGGTGGTCCCTCGGCTTGCGTGCGTTCCGGATTGCGGCAGCCGGCGACTAGAATCAGCGCTGTGCCAGCGATTGCGGTCATGGGTCGACGCATTTGCGGTCCCCCCTCTTGCGCCTGCTGTTGCGGTGGCGCGCAATGATGCATAGCGCCGACGCGTGAGCTGTTCAAAGGACTGACCAGTGTGCGGGATTGTCGGAATCGTCGGGAAAACGGACGTCGCGCAACGGCTGTTCGATGGGCTCAGGCGGCTCGAGTATCGCGGCTATGACTCCGCCGGCATCTGCACAATCGAAAATGGGCAGCTCGTCCGCCGCCGCGCGGAAGGCAAGCTCGAAAACCTTGCGCGGGAGCTCGCGGCCGACCCGCTGCATGGGGTGACGGGCATCGCGCACACGCGATGGGCGACCCATGGCGCGCCCACCGTCGGCAATGCGCACCCTCACATCGTTGGAGAGGTCGCGCTCGTCCACAACGGCATCATCGAGAATTTCAAGCCGCTTCGCGATGAGCTGATCGCGGAAGGGAGGACCTTTGAGAGCGAGACGGACACGGAGGTCGTCGGGCATCTGGTGGCACGCGAAGTTGAGCGCGGTGCGAGCCCCCAGGACGCCGTCGCGGCCGTCCTCCCGCGACTCCACGGCGCTTTCGCGATCGCTTTCCTGTTCCGCGAACATCCCGACTTGATCATCGGCGCTCGCATGGGTGCGCCGCTGACGGTCGGTTATGGCGAGGGTGAGAATTATCTCGGTTCGGACGCGATCGCAGTTGCGCCCTGGACCCAGCGGATATCCTATCTGGAGGAGGGCGACTGGGCGATCGTCCATCGCGACCGGATCGAGATCTTCGACCGGCACAACAGCCCGGTCGAGCGCGCGATCGTCGAATCGGGAGCGTCCTCAGCACCGGTCGAGAAGGGCAATTACGCTCATTACATGCAGAAGGAGATTTTCGAGCAGCCGATCGTGGTTGCCCAAACTCTCCAAAGCTATGTTCGTCCCTTCGAAGGGGAGGTCGCGCTGCCGGTTGCCGATGCCGACCTCGAGAGCGTCAATCGGCTGACGATCGTCGCCTGTGGAACGAGCTTTTACGCGGGCCTGGTTGCCAAATATTGGGTGGAGCAATTCGCGCGGGTACCGGTCGACATCGATGTGGCGAGCGAGTTCCGGTACCGGCAGCCGGTGCTCGAGCCTGGCGGGTTGGCACTCTTTATTTCCCAGTCGGGCGAAACCGCCGACACGCTGGCCGCGCTTCGCCACGCGCGGGCCGAGCAGCAGCGGATCGCCGTCGTCGTCAATGTTCCTACAAGCTCGATGGCGCGCGAGGCGGACCTGCTATTTCCGACTCACGCGGGGCCGGAGATCGGAGTCGCATCGACCAAGGCCTTCACTTGCCAGCTGGCGGTCCTTGCCGCGCTTGCAGCCAATCTCGCGCGCTCGAACGGCCGCCTGACTCGCGAGGAAGAGCAGGACATCGTCGCACATCTGCAGGA